>NZ_MUNH01000060.1:0-312 GCF_002154615.1 Streptomyces recifensis | reverse complement strand
GCACCCGGCTCACCGTGCTCGGGGTGCCCGTGCGGGCGCGCGGGACGGCCGGGCCGGTCGTGGAGTGCGCCTCCTGTCTGCACCGCTTCGGCGTGGAGACGCTCGACCACCCCACCACCCGCCGCCTCTCCGTCCTGCTCCGCGACGCGGTCCACGCGGTGGCCGTCTCCGTGCTGGCCGCGGGGGGCACCGGGTCGCGGGCCGCGCTGGAGGCGGCGGCCGAGACCGTCCGCGCGGCGGGCTGCGAGGAGGACGCGGCGGAACGCCTCGCCCTGACCCTCGACGGCGGCGACCCGCGCGCCCCCCGCGGCC
>NZ_MUNH01000610.1:0-8996 GCF_002154615.1 Streptomyces recifensis | reverse complement strand
GGCGGGGTGCCGGGCGATCACGAAGTGCTCGTCCGGGGTGTTGGAGTACATACAGGTGGCGGCCTTCAGGAAGGTGCCGGGCAGGTCGGGGATCAGCGCGGCCATGTGGTCCGCCATGGCCCGGACCTCGTGTTCGTGCACCGTCCGGTCGATGGTCTCCGGCGTGGTGTGCTGCCCCTTGCGGAAGAACGCGACCTTGGCGCCCTTCCGGGGGCCGTCGATGGCGGGGAAGCCGTACACCTGGACGCCGTCCGCGTCCTCCCAGATGTAGACGGGATGCCGTTCCGGCTCGAACGGCGCGGTGCCGCCCGTCGGCTGGAACCAGTACATGACCTGCCGCTCCACGGTGATCGGCACGCCGATGTCCGCCAGCAGCCGGGGCGCCCAGGCGCCGGGGCAGATCACCAGTTGCCCGGCGGTGTACGTGTTCTCGCCGGTGTGCACGCGCACCCCGTCCCGGTACGGCTCCCAGCGCGCCACCGGTTCCTCGAAGCGCAGCTCCGCGCCCTGCCGGGTCGCGAGCTGGAGATGGGCGGCGACCATGTTCTCCGGGCGCAGCAGGCCCGCCTTCGCCTCGAAGAGGGCCACCTCGTCGTCGGCCGGGGCCAGGGTGGGAAAGCGGCGCCTGATCTCCTTGGCGTCCAGCATCTCGTGCGGCAGATCCCACTCGGTGGCCGAGCGAAGCGAGCCGGAGACGGTACGGGAGTCCGGCCGGCCGACCATCGCGCCGCCGCACAGGACGGAGACCTCCCGGCCGGTGGCCCGCTCCAGCTCCTCGTACAGCTCGTAGGCGCGGAGCAGCAGGGGTACGTACGCCGGGTCCTCGAAGTAGGACTGGCGGGTGATGCGGGAACCGCCGTGGCTTGAGCCCCGGTTGTGCACCGGGCCGAACTTCTCCAGCCCGAGCACCCGCGCACCGCGGGCGGAGAGGTGGTGGGCGGCGGCGCTGCCCATGCCGCCCAGGCCGATGACGATCACGTCGTAGGTGGGGGACACTTTGTCGGACCTCCTGGGGTGGGGCGGGGGGCGTCTCGTCAGCGGCGGATGCGGGTCATCTCCGGGTCGAACAGCGGCTCCTCGGCGACGGTCGCGGGGACCTTCTCGCCGAAGTACCCGATGTGCACGCCCGTACCGGGGGCGAGGCCGGCCGGGAGCCACGCGTAGGCGACGCACCGGCCCAGCGTGTAGCCGTACCCCGCGCTGGTCACGTGGCCCGCCGTCGTGCCGTCCACCGACACCGGTTCGCTGCCGAGTACCACGGCGGCCGGGTCGTCCAGCAGCAGCGGGGTCAGCCTGCGGGTGGGCTCGGGGCGGTCGCGCAGGGCGTCGCGGCCCGCGAAGTCGCCCTTGTCCATCCGTACGGCGAAGCCGAGGCCCGCCTCGGCCGGGGTGTGCTCGGCGGTCATGTCGGTGCCCCAGGCGCGGTAGCCCTTCTCCAGCCGGAGCGAGTTGAACGCCGAGCGTCCGGCCGCGACCGCCCCCAGCTCCCGGCCCGCCTCCCACAGGGTGTCCCAGAGCCTGAGGCCGAGGTCGGCGGTGGTGTACAGCTCCCAGCCCAGCTCGCCGACGTAGCTCAGGCGCATGGCGGTGACCGGGACATGACCGATGTGGACGCGCCTGGCGCGGAAGTAGCCGAAGCCCTCGTGGGAGAAGTCGTCCCCGGTCAACGGCTGCACCAGGGCGCGGGCCAGCGGGCCCCAGACGCCGACGCAGCAGGTGCCGGAGGTGATGTCCCGGACCTGTACTCCCGCGGGGGCGTGCCGGACGAGGTGGTCGAGATCGGCGGCGGAGTTGGCGCCGATCTGGAAGTGGTCCTCGGCGAGGCGGGCCACGGTCAGGTCGGAGCGGATACCGCCGTTGTCATCCAGGAGCAGGGTGTACGTGACGGCGCCGGGCCTTTTGCGGAGCTGGTTGGTGGTCATGCGGTCGAGGAAGTCCAGGGCGCCGGGGCCGGTCACCTCCAGGCGGCGCAGGGGGGTCATGTCGTAGAGGGCGACGCGCTCGCGGGTGGCGTGGGCCTCGGCTGCGGCGACGGGGGACCAGTAGCGGGCCGACCAGGGGTCGCGTCCGGGCGACTCGGCGTCGAGGGAGGCCACCAGCGGAGCGTTCGCCTCGTACCAGTGAGGGCGCTCCCAGCCGCCGCCCTCCAGGAAGAACGCGCCGAGCTGCTCCTGCCGGGCGTGGAAGGGGCTGACCCGCAGCGGGCGGGGTCGCTCCATCGGCTGGAGGGGATGGGTGACGTCGTACACCTCGACGAACTGCTGTGAAGCGCGTTCACGGACGTACGCGGGTGAACGCTGCGCTCCTTCGAATCGCGTGACATCGCAGTCGTGCACGTCGATCGACGGCCGGCCGTGGACCATCCATTCGGCCACCGCCCGGGCCACACCCGCGGAGTGCGTGACCCACACCGCCTCCGCCAGCCAGAAACCGCGCAGTTCACGGCTCTCCCCGAGCAGCGGCATGCCGTCCGGGGTGAACGAGAACACCCCGTTGAACCCGCTCTCCACCTCCGCCCGGCGCAACGCCGGCACCAGCCGCCGGGCATCCGCCCAGCTCGGCGCCCAGTCCTCCTCGGTGAAGGGATACGAGGACGGCATCTCCATCCCCCGCCCCCGCGCCGCGTCGTACCCCGGCACGCCGAACGGGTCCACGGGCAGCGGCCGGTGCGCGTAGGAGCCGATGCCGATCCGGTCGTGGTGCTCCCGGAAGTACAGGTCGGCGTCCTGGAAGCGGAGGATGGGCAGGGTCGCCTCCACGCGTGCCCCGCTCAGCTCGGGCAGCGGCCGGGTCCGCGCGTACTGGTGCGCCAGCGGCTGCAGCGGCACGTCGACCCCGGCCATCCGCCCGATCACCGGGCCCCAGAAGCCGGCCGCCGAGACGACGTGGTCGGCCGGGAAGACGCCCCGGTCGGTGACGACGCCGCTGACCCGGCCGTCCGCCCGCTCGATGCCGGTGACGGTGTGCCGGTCGAGGAAACGGGCGCCGCGCGCGGTGGCCCGGTCGAGCTGGGCGCGGCAGGCGAGTACGGCACGGGCCAGCCCGTCCTCCGGCGTGTGGAAGCCGCCCAGCACCGCGGACTCGTCCAGCAGCGGCCAGAGTTCCTTGCAGCGGGCGGCGCTCACCACCTCGCCCCGCACGCCCCAGGCCGCGGCCAGCCCGGCCCTGCGGTGCAGGTCGGCGAGGCGCTCGGGGGTGGTGGCCAGCTCCAGACCGCCGACCGGTTCGAAACAGGGGACGCCGTCGTGGCTGAGCGAGCCGAACTTCTCCACGGTGTACCGGGCGAACCCGGTCAGCGTCTTCGACGGGCTGGTCCGGAACACCAGCCCCGGCGCGTGCGAGGTGGAGCCGCCGGGGGCGGGCAGCGGGCCCTGTTCGAGAACGGTGACGTCCGTCCAGCCCCGCGCGGTCAGCTCGTCGGCGAGCGAGCAGCCGACGATTCCGGCGCCGACGACGACGACGCGCGGGGAGGTCTCGGGTGACGGATACGGAAGGTCTTCGGGCGTTGCGGACATGCCCCTCCTTGTGCGGACGGGGGTGGGGGAGGTCGGGCGCCGACCGGTGCCTCTGCTGTTGCGCATCGCACGATGGGTTGCGTGGTGGGGAACATAGTGAGAACGCCGCGACAGCACCGTCAAGAGGTGTGTGTGAACCCTTGGCAAAAGGAGTCGGGGTCGCCGAAACCGTCCCGACACATGGAGAGGCGAAGCCCCTGCACACGGCGGCGCGGCACCGGCGACTCCCCGGTGCCGCGGCGTGATGGCCGGGCCGCCGAACGTCCGCCCGGCCCTCCGTCAGAAGCCGTAGCCCATGCGCCGGGACAGCTCCTCGCCCGCCGCCACCATCCGCTTCGCCACCACCGGCAGCCGCTCCGGGCCCAGCCGGTACACCGGCCCGGAGACGCTGATCGCCGCGATGACCTTGCCGTCGTGCGCCCGGACCGGCGCGGCCGCGGCGGCGAGACCCAGCTCCAACTCGTCGGTGGTCACGGCGTATCCGCGCGTCAGCACGGACTCCAGCTCGGTCCGCAGCAGGGCCGCGCCGGTGACCGTGCGCTCGGTGAACCGGGGCAGTGGCCGGGCGAGGAAGCCCTCGCGGAGGGTGGGCGGCATGTGCGCGAGCAGCACCTTGCCGCTGGAGGTGGCGTGCAGCGGGGTGCGCCTGCCGAGCCAGTTCTGCGCGGTGACCGAGGCGGCGCCGCGGGCCTGCATGACGTTGACGGCGGCGTCGTCGTCCAGCACCGCGATGTTCACCGTCTCGCCGAGTTCGTCGGCGGTCTCGCGGCAGACGGGGACGCCCTCCTGGGAGATGTCCAGCCGGACCGCCGCCGCTCCGGCGAGGCGCAGCACGCCGGCGCCCAGGAAGTACTTGCCGCGGTCGCTGGCCTGGCTCACCAGGCCCCGGTTCTCCAGGACGCCGAGCAGCCGGAACGCGGTGGACTTGTGCACGTCCAGTTCCCCGGCGATCTCGGTGACACCCGCCTCACCGTGCCGGGCGAGGATCTCCAGCACGCTCACGGCGCGGTCCACCGACTGCACGGAACCGGCCGCACCGCGACCTCTGCCCCGCTCCGGGGAATCGTCGTCCGCCCTGGTCTCGTCGCCGCGGTCGGCCCGCTTCTGCGTGCGGCTCATGGCTCGACTCCCACCATCTGCCGGCCCGGTTCGGGCCGCGTCTGCGGGGAGCCCTTGACGCGACGGCCGTCCCGCGCGGATTCTGTTGCGCACAGCGCATGTTCGTGCGCCCTGCGGAACATCATGTTACCGAAGCGTCCGTGTCCCGGAAGGGGTGCGGATCACTCGGACCTGCCCGGTCCACCGCGCCCCCGCCCTTGCCGCACCCTCGCATCCTGCCGTCTGCACCTGTCCGGTCCGGACCGAGCGTCCCGGACCGAGAGGGGGGTATCCATGATTCCCGTCTGCCGTCTCGAAGACCTCCCCGAGGGCGAGTCCGTCCGGCTCGACACCGCCCCGCCGATCGCCGTGTTCCGCACCGACGACGGCTCTCTCTACGCAGTCGACGACACCTGCACCCACCAGGACGCCTCGCTCTCCGAGGGCTGGCTGGAGGGGTGTCTGATCGAATGCCCGCTGCACGCCGCCGCGTTCGACCTGCGCACGGGCGCCCCGACCTGCCTCCCGGCCCGGCACGCCCTGCGCACCCACCTCGTCACCGTGGACGACGGCGTGATCCACGTCCATGTCACGGTGCGCGAGGGAACGGCCGCCTGACCGCGCCCCCGCGGACAAGGAGTCACCGCACATGAGGACCGTGACCATCGTCGGCGCCTCTCTCGCCGGGCTGTACGCGGCCCGCGAGCTGCGCGCGCAGGGGTACGACGGCCGGCTGGTCGTCGTCGGCGACGAACCGCACCCGCCCTACGACCGCCCGCCGCTCTCCAAGGACTTCCTCACCGGCCGCGCCGACGAGCACCAACTCACCCTGGCGGACCCCGAGGAGACCGCCGACCTCGACGCCGAGTGGCTGCTCGGCGTCCGCGCGCGGGGCCTCGACACCGGGACCCGCACCGTACTGCTGGAGGACGGCCGCACCCTCGCCACCGACGGGCTGGTCATCGCCACCGGCGCCACGGCACGCCGACTCCCCGGCGCCCCGCCCGACGTCCGCACCCTGCGGACCCTGGACGACGCCCGCGCCCTGCGCACCCGGCTCACCCGGGGCCCCCAGCGGGTCGTCGTGATCGGCGGCGGCTTCATCGGCGCCGAGACCGCCGCGTCCTGCGCCGCCCTCGGCCACGACGTCACCGTGCTCGAAGCCGCCCCGCTGCCCCTGCTGCCCCAACTCGGTCCGGAGATGGCCGCCGTGTGCGCCACGCTCCACCGCCGGGGCGGCGTGCGGCTCCGCACCGGCACCGGCGTGACGCGCATCGGCCGCACCGGGTCGGCCACGGCCGTGGAGCTGGCCGACGGCCGCACCCTGACCGCGGACGTCGTGATCGCGGGCATCGGCGCCCTCCCGAACACCGCCTGGCTGACCGGCTCGACGCTCGCTCTCGGCGACGGCGTGCTCTGCGACGACGGATGCGTGACCGCGTTGCCTCAGGTGGTCGCCGTCGGCGACGTGGCCCGCGCCGGGGGCATACGCGCCGAGCACTGGACCTCGGCCACCGAGCAGCCCCGCGTCGCCGTCACCAACCTGCTCGCCGGACGCACCCTCGCCACTCTGCGGCCGGTGCCCTACTTCTGGTCCGACCAGTACGGCTCCCGCATCCAGTTCGCCGGCCGTTACCGAGCGGGCGACACCGTCCGGGTCACCGAGGGGGAAGTGTCCGACGAAGGCCCCGGCGACGGAGGCTTCCTGGCCCGCTACGAACGTGCGGGCACCACCGTCGCCGTGCTCGCGGTGGACCGGCCCCGGCCCTTCACCCGCGCCCGGCGCGCACTCGGCCGGGCCGTGGAGACCGCCACGACGTGAGTCCGCGCGGGTCGGTTGCCTCAGGGGTGGGACAGCCGCTTCGCGCCGGCCCGCCTGGCTATCCGCTCCTGGTCCCGGCGCGCGGTGCGCTCGCGGCGCCGCGCCGCCCGCCGCTCCCGGCGCAGCTGCCGCGCGGTGCTGCTGGGCTCGGAGACCACTCCGTACCGCTGGTTCCAGACCTGGCGGGTCACCCAGACGTCGACCACCGCCCAGGTGGCCACGACCGTGCTCACCACGCTGCTGATGACCATCGGGAACGCCGCCCAGGACCCGGCCAGCGTGCACAGGAACGCCACCATCGCCTGGATCAGCGTCACCGCGATGACCAGCACCGCCCGCACCGCCGCCGTACGCACCGGGTCCGCCATCCGGCGCCGTTTCGCGGGCTCCTCCACCCACAGCGGCCGGTACTCCGCCTGCCGCCGCCCGGCTCTCACGCCACCCGGCGTACGCGCCGGTGTCCCGCGCTCCGGACCCACCTGGCCCGGAATCCGCGCCGGGCGCTCCGCCACGCCAACCTCGGGCGCACCGCGCCGCTCAGCCGTGCCCATCACCGTGTCACTCCCCACCGCCGGCAAACCGCTCGCCCCGGAACCCGAAGGCCCCGACTCCCCAGTGGCTGCCCGGCTTGCGCTGTTTTACGCGGCCGGGGCGAAGGACGCGGCCGGTGTGGCCGATTCCCTCCCCGTTTCCCCATGTGAACGACGAACGAGGCGACTCGAAGATTCCCGACTTGTGAAAATTTCCAGCCAACCGTTGTCCGTACTGTTTCGGCCCGCTTCCCCTGGACCCCTCCCGTCACGGCCGCAATCTCCCCCAATGCCCGGACAACTCGCCATCTACCGCCTGGCATAGGGGAGTTCACGCATCAGACGCGCCTACGAGGCACTTGTGGGGCGGTAGTAGGCTCGCGCCGTTCCGAGTCGGACACACGTACCCCCGGGTGAGGGGTCGAGCTGGGGGAGGCCATGCGGTTTCGCGGGAAGTCGATCCGCCGGAAGATCGTGGCGCTGCTTCTCGTGCCGCTGGTGGCCCTGACCGTCGTGTGGGCGTTCGCCACGGTTCTGACGGGGAGTGAGGTCGCCCGCTCGTTGCGCGTCTCACGCGCCGTGAAGGACATCGGCCACCCCACCGAGGACACCGTCCGCGACCTCCAGCACGAGCGCCGCCAGAGCCTCGTCTACCTCGCCGACCCGCGCGCCGCAGACGCCCTCGCCGAACTGCACCGCTCGCGCACCGCCACCGACCGGGCCCTGGCCACCCTCCGCGCCAACGCCCGGAACCCCAGGACCCGCGACGCGCTGCGCGGCGAGGACGGCGAACGCCTCACCACCGCGCTCGACGCCCTCGGCGGCCTGGAGTCCCTGCGCCGCAGCGTCGAGGAGCGCACCGTCACCCGCGCCGGGGCGCTCGACCTCTACAACCGCCTGGTCGACCCCTGCTACGCCCTGGTCGCCGCGGTCGACGGCGTCGACGACGTCGAGATGGACAAGCAGGCCGGTGCGCTCGTCAACACCGGCCGCGCCCGCGAACTGCTCTCCCGCGAGGACGCCATCCTCGGCTCCGCCCTGGTGGTCGGCAGCCTCTCCCGCGAGGAGGCCCGCCAGGTCTCCGACCTCGTCGCCCAGCGCACCCTCCTCTACGACGTCAGCCTGCCGCTGCTGCCGGCTCCGGAACGCGACCGCTACGCGAGCTACTGGCGCAACGCCACCACCTCCCCCCTGCGGGCGGCCGAGCGCGAGGTCATCGACACCGGCGCCGGCATCCCGCGCGGTGTCACCACCGCGAGCTGGCACGCCGTCGCCGGCGGCGTCCTCGAAGACCTCGGCACCATGGACGACCAGGCCGGCCACCGCTTCCGCGACCGGGTACGGCCCGTCACCTACGGGGTCATCGCCCAGGCCGCCGCCGTCGGCATCCTCGGCCTCGCGGCCCTCCTCGTCTCCCTGGTCCTGTCGGTGCGCGTCGGCCGCCGTCTCATCCGCGACCTCAAGCGGCTGCGGACGGAGGCGCACGAGGCGTCCGCCGTCCGGCTGCCCCACGTCATGCGCCGCCTCTCCGCGGGCGAACCGGTCGACGTGGAGAGCGAGGTGCCCCGGCCCGACTACGACCAGAACGAGATCGGCGAGGTCGGCCGCGCCCTCAACACCCTCCAGCGCGCCGCCGTCGAGGCCGCCGTGAAGCAGTCCGAACTGCGCGCCGGGGTCTCCGAGGTGTTCGTCAACCTCGCCCGCCGCAGCCAGGTGCTGCTGCACAAGCAGCTCACCCTGCTGGACACCATGGAGCGCCGCACCGAGGACACCGACGAACTCGCCGACCTCTTCCGGCTGGACCACCTCACCACCCGCATGCGCCGCCACGCCGAGGGTCTGGTGATCCTCTCCGGCGCCGCCCCCTCCCGCCAGTGGCGCCGCCCGGTACGGCTGATGGACGTCGTCCGCGCCTCCGTCGCCGAGGTGGAGGACTACGAGCGGGTGGAGGTACGGCGGCTGCCCCGCGTCGCCGTCATCGGCCCCGCCGTCTCCGACCTCACCCACCTCGTGGCCGAACTGCTGGAGAAC
>NZ_MUNH01000609.1:0-6731 GCF_002154615.1 Streptomyces recifensis | reverse complement strand
GGTGGGGGAGAGGCGTTCGAGGGCCTGCGGCACGGACGCCACGACCTGCCCGGGGACGCGGACCACGCAGATGTGGTGGTCGGGCACGAGGGTGATCCGGCGGCGCCCCTGACCGGGTCCGCCGTCGAGCACGAGGGTGCCGGTCTCGGCGACGGCCACCGCGCAGCCGGTCACCACGCTGTCCACGGCGTCCAGCTCGTACGGGGTGCTCTCCGGGCGGTCGGGGACGGGCACGAGGCCGGCGTCCGGGAGCCAGGCCGACGGGAGCCCGTCCGGCACGAGTACGTTCCGAGCCCCCCGCCCCGCCAGCAGCCGGGCGATCAGCGCGGGCAGGTCCGCCTCCGCGCACCGGTGCACCACGGCCCGGTAGTCGGCCAGGTTCTCCGCCAGCAGCTCCACCGTCTCCTCGACGGTGCGCTCGCCGTGCTCGCGGGCGTAGGAGCGCGGGATCGCCCGGTCGTACGGCGTGTCGTCCTCGACTACGTCGGCCAGCGCGCGCCGGACCCGGCCCAGGACGCGTTCCCGGTCGCTCACTTCGTCTCCTCCTTGCCGCCTCGGGTGCGTTCCCACCAGTCCCGGAACGGCTCGGCCGGCACCTCCGGCAGATCACGCGTCCGGGTCCAGGCCGCGCCGGGCCCCGGCAGGGTGCGCGGGCGGAGGCGGCGGGCGCGGGAGGCGAGGCGCTGGCCGGTGCGCAGCGCGTTCGGGTGGGTGAAGGTCCAGCGGGCCGCCCGCATGGCCGCCCGTTCCGCGGCGTGGCCCCTGGCCGGCCTCAGCACGACCCGGTTGCCCTCGCGTACCGCCGGGCCGCCCTCCACGACCCGCTCACGCAGCCGGACCAGCACCTCGGGGATGTCGATGGCGACCGGGCACACGTCGTAGCAGGCCCCGCACAGGGAGGACGCGTACGGCAGCGAGGCGTCGATCTCGCTCGCGGTGCCGCGCAGCTGAGGGCTGAGGATGGCGCCGATGGGACCGGGGTAGACCGAGCCGTAGGCGTGGCCGCCCGCGCGCTCGTACACCGGGCACACGTTCAGGCAGGCCGAGCAGCGGATGCAGCGAAGCGCCTGGCGGCCGACCTCGTCGGCGAGGGTGTCGGTACGGCCGTTGTCCAGCAGCACCAGATGGAAGGCGCGTGGCCCGTCGCCGTCCGTCGTGCCGGTCCACATGCTGGTGTACGGGTTCATGCGCTCGGCCGTGGAGGAGCGGGGCAGGGTCTGGAGGAAGACCTCCAGGTCACGCCAGGTGGGGACGACCTTCTCGATGCCGGCCACCGAGATCAGGGTCTCCGGCAGGGTGAGGCACATCCGCCCGTTGCCCTCGGACTCCACCACCACCATGGTGCCGGTCTCCGCGACCATGAAGTTGGCCCCCGAGATCCCCACCTTGGCCCGCAGGAACTTCTCCCGCAGATGCAGCCGCGCCGCCTCCGCCAGCTCGGCCGGACTGTCGGAGAGCCCCTCGGGCGCCGGGCGGCCCCAACCGGCCATCGCGGTACGGAAGATGTCCCGGATCTCGGCCCGGTTGCGATGGATGGCCGGGACCAGGATGTGCGAGGGGCGGTCCTCGCCCAACTGCACGATCAGCTCGGCGAGATCGGTCTCGTAGGCCCGGATGCCGGCCGCCTCCAGCGCCTCGTTGAGCCCGATCTCCTGCGTGGCCATCGACTTGACCTTCACGACCTCCGACTCGCCCGTTTCCTTCACGAGCCGGGTGACGATCCGGTTGGCCTCCGCCGCGTCCGCCGCCCAGTGGACCGTGCCGCCCGCGGCGGTGACCGACTCCTCCAACTGCTCCAGATAGCGGTCGAGATGGCAGAGCGTGTGCTCCTTGATCCGGCTGCCCGCCTCGCGCAGCTCCGCCCAGTCGGACACCTCCGCCACGGCCGCCGCGCGCTTGGCACGGATGGTGTGGGTGGCGTGCCGCAGATTGCCGCGCAGGGTGCCGTCGGCCAGCGCTTCCCGTGCCGCCTCGGGGAAGGCGGGCATTCCCACGAAGGTCTCGTTCACCGGGCCGGTTCCTCCTCCGTGCTCGCCAGGATCTCCGCGATGTGCACCGGCCGCACCGCAGAGCCCGCCCGGCTCATCGTGCCACCCAGGTGCATCAGACACGAGTTGTCGGCCGCGCACAGCACCTCCGCACCGGTCGACTCGACGTTGCGCATCTTGTCCGCACCCATCGCCGCCGACACCCCGGCGTTCTTGACCGCGAAGGTGCCGCCGAACCCGCAGCACTCGTCGGCGCCGGGCAGTTCGACCAGCTCGAGACCCCGCACCGCCTCCAGCAACCGGCGCGGCCGGTCGCCGAGGCCCAGCGCGCGCAGGCCGTGGCAGGTGGGGTGATAGGTGACCTTGTGCGGATAGACGGCGCCGACGTCGGTGACGCCGAGCACGTCCACCAGGAACTCCGTCAGCTCGTACGTCTTCGGCACCACCGGCGCCAGCACGTCGGCCAGATTCTCCCCGCGTCCCTCGGCCCGCGCCCGCTCGCCCAGCCTCGGGTACAGCTCCCGGACCATCGCCGCGCACGAACCCGACGGCGTGACGATCGCGTCGTACTCCCCGAAGACCTCCGCGAAGTGCCGGGCCAGCGGTTCCGTCTCGTGCCGGTAGCCGGTGTTGTAGTGGGCCTGGCCGCAGCAGGTCTGCGCCGGCGGGAAGTCGACGTCGACCCCGAGACGGTTCAGGAGTCTCACCACGGCGCGGCCGGTGTCCGGGTAGAGCGTGTCGTTGACACAGGTCAGGAACAGGGCGACACGCATCACGGCTCCTCGGTCTCGAAGATCGGACAAGGGCAGCCTAGCCAGAGGCCGTACCCTGGCCACGATGCCTGATCACATACCCCTCCTCGCCGCCGACTGCGCCGACTGCTTCGGCCTCTGCTGTGTGGCCCTGCCCTTCGCCCGCTCCGCCGACTTCGCGCACGACAAGCCCGCCGGAAAGCCCTGCGCCAACCTGCGCGGGGACCACGCCTGCGGCATCCACACCGAGCTGCGCGCCAAGGGCTACGCCGGGTGCACGGTGTACGACTGCTTCGGCGCGGGCCAGCGTGTCTCCCAGGTCACCTTCGGCGGGCGTGACTGGCGTACGGGTGGCAAGAAGCACGCCCGGCTCATGTTCGACGTGTTCCCGGTGGTCCGGCGCCTGCACGAGCTGCTCTGGTACCTCACCGAGGCGCTCGGTCTCGACGCCGCCAGGCCCCTTCACCCGGAGCTGCGCCGCGCGCTGGAGGAGACCGAGCGCCTCGCCGCACAGCAGCCCGAGGAGCTGGCCACGCTGGACCCGGCCGCCCACTGGCACGAAGTGGCAGAACTCCTGCGTGAGGCCTCTGAGTTGGCCCGCAGGGGCCGGAAGAAGGGTCGGGACCGGCGGGGCGCGGACCTGGCGGGCGCGAAGCTCAGGGGTGCCGACCTGCGCGGGATCAGCCTGCGCGGTGCCTGCCTGATCGCGGCCGACCTGACCGGAGCCGACCTGCGGCACGCCGACCTGATCGGCGCCGATCTCCGGGGCGCCGATCTGACGGACGCCGACCTCACCGGCGCCCTCTTCCTCACCCAGCCGCAGGTCAACGCCGCCCGCGGGGGACCCGGTACCCGGCTGCCGGGCTCACTCGTCCGTCCCGTGCACTGGGCAGCGCCCCGCTGAACCGGCGTCCGGCCCGGGGGCGCCGGCCGGTGCGGCGGCGGGCGCCTTCCGGCGCTCCAGGCCCAGGCGCAGGCCGTCCGGCATCAGCGTCAGGCGCTCGGTGACCTTCAGGCGGTAGCCGGGGTCGGGGATCAGCTCGTACCGGCGCAGCAGCAGGCCGAGCACCAACGTGGCCTCGTGCAGGGCGAACTGGCGTCCCACGCAGGCCCGGGCGCCGGTACCGAAGGGCTTGAAGGTGTGCGGCGGCCGGGCCCGTACCGCCTTGGCGTCGAAGCGGTCCGGGTCGAACCGCTCGGCGTCCTCGCCCCACACCTCGGGGTCGCGGTGCAGCATCGGCGTGAGGACCAGCGCCCAGCCGCCCCGGCGCATCGGGTGCTCCCCGGCCAGAACGGTGTCCTCGGTGGCCTCGCGGGCGAAGGCGGGCGCGGTCGGCCACAGCCGCAGCGACTCGTCCAGCACCCGGCGCAGATAGCGCAGCCGGGCCACCTGGTCGTAGCCCGGCTCGGGGGTGTCGCCCCAGACACGGTCCACCTCGGCGCGGGCGCGGGCGGCGACCTCCGGGTGCCTGGCCAGGTAGTACAGCGCGAACGAGAGGGCGCCGGAGGTGGTCTCGTGGCCCGCGACCAGAAACGTGATGACCTGCTTGCGGACGTTCTCCGCCGACAGCCGCTCCCCGGTCTCGGGGTGGGCCGTCTCCAGCATGCGGTCCAGCAGGTCGCCCTCCCCGCGCCCCGAGGCACGGCGGGCGGCCACCAGGGCGTCGACCGTGTCGTCCAGGTAGGCGATGTCGGCGGCGTTGCGCCGGGCGGCCCTCCGCTGGAGCGCCGGGGGCATCGGCAGGCTGTTCAGGCGCTGGGCGTAGGCGAGGGTGCCGACCATGGCGGTGACGAAGGGGTGTGGCCGGTCACGTTCGAAGGAGCCGAAGTCGTGTCCGAAGCCGGTGCGCGCGATGGTCTCCAGCGTCAGCCGGGTCATGTCGCCGGGCACGTCCACCGTGCGTCCGGCGGCCAGCTCGCCGTCCCAGTGGCCGGTCAGCCGGCCCGCGACCGACAGCATCATCGAGTGGTACCCGGCCATCGCCTCCCGGCTGAAGCCGGGCGCGAGCACGTCGTGCGCCAGCTGCCAGTTGGGCTCGTGGTTGTAGGCGGTGAACAGCCCGTCCCCGGCGACCGGGCGCAGGTTGGCCACCCCCAGCCCGACGTGCTTGGCGAACCGGCTCTCGTCCGCCATGTCGGCGGCCAGCTTCGCGCCCCACAGGAACACGAACTCCCGGTTCAGCACCCGGCGCCGGAAGATCGGGCCCAGTTCGCGCGCGAGCCGCATCGAGTCCTGGAGCGGGGTGCGCCGGTCGACCCCCAGCACGTCACCGAGCAACGGCAGCCTGCGGGGCGGACGCGGGATGCGGTCCAGCTCCGGCCAGCCCTGTTCGGCGCCGCGGAACCCCTTGGGCAGTTCCGCCCCCGTCGTCTCGGCCATGACGCGATCTCCCTTGATCCGGCGGCCTGTTGCCCGTCCATCACACGCGTGTTGAACGTGAGTTCAATAGCGCTGGCAGTCTGGTCCGCCTACTGAACCCACGTCAAGCAACGTGTCCACTAGGGTGACGGCATGGCCGCCAACCAGGGGGAACGCGCCCGGCGCCGACTGAGCACCGAGGAGCGCCGCGAGCAACTCCTGTCGGTCGGGGCGCGTCTGTTCTCCGAGAGCCCCTATGACGACGTGTGGATCGAGCGGGTGGCCGAGATCGCCGGGGTCTCCCGGGGTCTGCTGTACCACTACTTTCCGACGAAACGGGACTTCTTCGCCGCCGTGGTGGAGCGGGAGAGCGAGCGCATGCTCCGGATGACCGCGGCGGTGCCCGGCGTGCCGGTGCGCGAGCAGCTCGGCGCCGGGCTGGATGCCTACCTCGGGTACGTCGAGGCGCACGCCCACGGCTTCCGCGCCTTCCACCGTGCCGACGCGGCCGGGGATCAGGCCGTACGCCGGGTCTATCAGCGGGCGCTGGCCGCGCAGGAGCGGCAGATCCTCGCCGCGCTGGCCGCCGACCCCGAGTTCGGGCCCGCCTTCGAGGGCTCCCCGCAGGCCCGGTTGGCGGTGCGCGGCTGGCTCGCCTTCACCACCGCCGTCTGTCTGGAGTGGCTGCGCGAGGGCGAACCCGGCCGGGATCAGGTGGGCGAACTGTGCGCGCGGGCGCTGCTCGGCGCCCTCACCTGACGGCGCGTCCGCGCGACTTTGCGCGTGCCACCCGATCGGGGTGGCGTGGTTGGCGTACGCCCGGATCTCCGCTAGGTTAGGCAAGGCTTACCTAAGGAGGGCTCGGGATGGGTGTCACGCAGGACTGGGCGGCAGAACCCGGAGCGGCGGAGCGGGCGCGGTCGCTCCTTGCCGCCGCGTGGTCGTGCACGGTGACCGCGGACGGCGCCCGCGAGGAGTACGTCGGCGCGCACACCGTGACCGGCGACGGCCGGGTGCTGCTCGACGTGCCCGAGGACAGCGCCCTGTTCGCCGCCGTGCTGTGCGCCCCGCGCGGCGAGCCCACCGCCGTGCTGGAGTTCGCGGACGCGGCACCCGTACCGGTGCGCCGGCGCATCCGGGCCCGGCTGTGGCTCGCCGGCCGGCTCTCCCGGCGTGGCGCCCGGCTGCTGTTCGAGCCCACCCGCGTAGTGCTGCGCCGGACTTCCGGGGCCGTACTGATCGATCCGGCGGAGTACGCGGCCGCCCGGCCCGACCCGCTGGCCACCGCCGAGGCGCAGTTGCTCACCCACCTCGCCGACTCCCACCCGGACGCCGTGGAGCGGCTCACCCGGCTGGTCCGCCCGGAGAGCCTGCACGCCGTTACCCGGGTGGCTCCCCTCGCGTTGGACCGCCACGGGCTCACCCTGCGCATCGAGCGGACCCGCGCGCACGGCGACGTACGGCTGGCGTTCCACACGCCCGCCGACGACGTCTCGCAGCTGACCGAGCGCCTGCACGCGCTGCTCGCCCAGGCCGGCGCCGCCTGCCCGCGTGCCCTACAGCGGTACCGCGCAGACGGCGACCGGTGACGCGAACGGCTCGCCCGCCCGACTGAGCGCGCCGGTACCGGCG
>NZ_MUNH01000608.1:0-3197 GCF_002154615.1 Streptomyces recifensis | reverse complement strand
AGGCCGAGAAGGTCGCCGTCGCGCTGGGGCGGATGTTTCCGGGGCTGTGCGAGGTCGTGCTGCACGATCTGCGGGACCCGGAGCACGCGATCCGGGTCATCGAGAACAACCTTTCCGGCCGTGCCCCCGGTGACCCCGCGACCGAGCTGGGCCTGGCCCGGATCGCGGACCCCCGCTACCCGGACGTCGTACAGAACTACCCCAACCGCTTCCCCGACGGCCGCCCCGCCAAGAGCACCTCCATCGGCATCAGGAACAGCGCGGGCGAGTACATCGCGGCCATCTGCCTCAACCTGGACGTCTCCGTGCTCTCCCCGGTCGCGCTCGCGCTGGCCAACCTGGTCGCCACCGGCACCGAACACGGTGCCGAGCCGTTGGAAACACTGCGGGACCGGCGCGCACGGGAACTGCGCGGGACCGTTGAGGAGCTGGCCGCGCGGCGCGGGGCCACCCCGAGATCGCTGGGCCGCGAGGCCAAGCGCGAGCTGGTACGGCAGCTGCACGGCGAGGGCTGGTTCGACTCGCGGGACGCCGCCCAGACCATCGCCGGCCTGCTCGGGGTCTCCCGGGCCACCGTCTACAACTACACGAAGTAAGAGCCCACACCACTCCCTGGGGGACCCGCCATGCCCGCCGAACCGCACCTCAGCCTCGACGACGTCCGGGCGGCCGCCGCCCGCCTGGAGGGCGTCGCGCACCGGACTCCCGTCCTCACCTCGCGCACCCTGAACGCCCGCGTCGGGGCGGAGGTGTTCATCAAGTGCGAGAACTTCCAGCGGGTCGGCGCCTTCAAGTTCCGGGGGGCCTACAACGCCGCCGCGCAGCTGCCGCCGGACCAGCTCGCCAAGGGCATCGCCGCCTTCTCCTCCGGCAACCACGCCCAGGCGGTCGCGCTGGCCGCCCGGGAGCTGGGCACCACCGCCGTCATCCTGATGCCCGAGGACGCGCCCCGCTCCAAGATGGAGGCCACCCTCGGCTACGGCGCGGAGGTGGTCACGTACGACCGCTACACCGAGGAGCGCGCCGCCCTCGGCGAGGGCCTGGCGAAGGACCGGGGCCTGGCGCTGATCCCGCCCTACGACCACCTCGATGTCATCGCGGGCCAGGGCACGGCCGCGCTGGAACTACTGGAGGAGACCGGAGAGCTGGACGCGCTGGTGGTTCCGGTGGGCGGTGGCGGGCTCATCGCGGGCAGCGCCGTCGCGGCGAAGTCCCTCCACCCGGCGCTGCGGATGATCGGCGTGGAACCGGAGGCGGGCGACGACACCAAGCGCTCGCTGGAGTCGGGGGAGCGCGTCACCATCCCGGTGCCCCGCTCCATCGCCGACGGGCAGGTGCTGCCGAGCCCCGGCGAGATCACCTTCGCGCTCAACCAGCGCCTGGTCGACGCCATCGCGCTGGTCAGCGACGAGGAGATCGTCGACGCCATGCGGTTCGCCTTCGAGCGCCTGAGGATCGTGCTCGAACCGAGCGGCGCCACACCGCTGGCGGCCCTGCTGTCCGGGCGGGTCGAGAACCTTCCGCCGCGGGTCGGCGTCATCGCCTCCGGCGGGAACATCGACACCCGGCGCTTCGCGGAACTCACCGCGGGCTGAGCCGGGCACCGGCCGCCGTGCCCCCTTTCAGCGCGGGGGCACGGCGAATGGCGGGGCGGATCAGACGGTGCCGCTCGCGGAGACCGAGACCTTGGCCTTCGGGGCGCCGCTGCCGGTACCGAGGGACTCGATACGGTCCACGACGTCCTGGCCCTCGACGACCTCGCCGAAGACGACGTGCTTGCCGTCCAGCCAGCTGGTGACGACCGTGGTCACGAAGAACTGCGAGCCGTTGGTGTTCGGGCCCGCGTTCGCCATGCTCAGCAGGTACGGCCGGTCGTGCTTGAGGTTGAAGTTCTCGTCGGGGAACTTCTCGCCGTAGATGCTCTTGCCGCCGGTGCCGTTGCCCGCGGTGAAGTCACCGCCCTGGAGCATGAACTGCGGGATGACCCGGTGGAAGGGGGAACCGGCGTAGCCGAAGCCGTGCTCGCCCGTGGCCAGCTCGCGGAAGTTCTTGGCGGTCTTGGGCACGACGTCGTCGAAGAGACGGAACACGATCCGGCCCGCCGGCTCGTCGTTGATGGTGATGTCGAAGTACACGTTGTCGCTCATGTAGATCAACCTACCGTCGCTCGGCGCATGACGTACGCCGGAGCCCGGCCCGGCGAACCGCGTCAGGCCGGCCTCTTTGCGGGGGCTCGGGGTCAAATGTGCGGCCGTAAACACTCACCAGCATGGTCAAGCCAGCCGCTACCAGCCGACGTTGGCTCGAATCCGGGTCTCCCGGGTATGCAAGGGCAAATCCTGCCGAGCGCTACCAGGTCACCGGCAGTGTTCTCGGACCGCGAATCAGTCCGTCCCGCTGGAACTCCACCTCCTCGGCCGGTACGGCGAGCCGCAGCTGCGGGAACTCCCTCATCACGGCCTCGATCAGCACCTCGGCCTCCATGCGGGCCATCAGCGCGGCCAGGCAGAAGTGCGGGCCGTGCCCGAAGGCGACATGCCCCGCGCCGGAGCGGTCGAAGTCCAGCAGCTCAGGGGTGGGGAAGGCGGACGGGTCCCGGTTGGCGGCGACGTAGGCGTTGTAGACGACGTCCCCCTTGTGGATCAGATGGCCGCCGATCCGCACGTCCTCGGTGGCGACACGGGGGATGCCGACGCCGTTGCGGTGCGGGACGAACCGGAAGAGTTCCTCCACCGCCTTCGGCAGCAGCTCCGGCTCCCGGCGCAGCCGCTCGAACTGGTCCGGGTGGGTGAGCAGGGCGTACATCATGGAGCCGCTGTTGTTGCGCACCGCGTGCCCGCCGCTGACGTACACCGCCATGGCCAGCGAGACCGCCTCGTCGTCGGTGATCTCACCGCTCGCCGCGGCCGCGGCCAGCACTCCGGCCAGGTCCTCGCGGGGCTCGGTGCGGCGGCGCTCCAGCAGCGCGACCACCCGGCTCCGGGTGTCCTGCCGGGCCGCCTGGTTGCGCTCCTTCGCGTTCCCCTTGGTCAGCAGCGCCTCGGAGTTGCCGGCCCAGTTGCGCCAGTCGTCCTCGTCGGCGCCGAGGAAGGCGCAGACCACCGCGATCGGGAACGGCGTGTACAGGTGCTCCATGAGATCGCCGGGAGCACCCGCGCGCCGCATACCCCGGAGCATCTCGCGGGCGGTGCGCTCGG
>NZ_MUNH01000607.1:0-2967 GCF_002154615.1 Streptomyces recifensis | reverse complement strand
GTGCCGGGGTGCCCGGGGGAGGGGCAGGGCCAGAAGACGCCGTCCTCGGCCGCGATCCGGTCGTAGGAAATACCGGAGTAGTCGGCGGGCGCCCCGGCCGTGGCCCGGCGCAGCTCGGCGAAGACCTCCTCGGGGACTTCGGGGAACCCCGTCGCGTGGCCCAGCCGCCGGGCCAGCTCGTGCAGTACGGCCAGGTCGCTGCGGACCCCGGCCGGCGGGGTGACGGCGGCGCGGCGGAGCAGCACGCGGCCCTCCAGGTTGGTGAGGGTTCCGGTCTCCTCGGCCCACTGGGTCACCGGCAGGACGACGTCGGCCAGCAGGGCCGTCTCGGACAGCACGACGTCGCACACCGCGAGGTGGTCCAGCGCGGTCAGCCGCCGGGTGATGCGGGCGGCGTCCGGCGCGGAGACGACCGGGTTGGACCCCATGACCAGCAGCGTGCGCACCCCGCCGGGCCGGCCGAGGGAGTCCAGCAGCTCGTACGCCGAGGACCCGGAGCGGGGCAGGGCGGCGGGGTCCACGCCCCAGAGGGCCGCGATCCGCGCCCGTGCCTCGGGGTCCTCCAGCGAGCGGTAGCCGGGGAGCTGGTCCGCCTTCTGCCCGTGCTCGCGGCCGCCCTGGCCGTTGCCCTGTCCGGTGAGACACCCGTAGCCGCTCAGCGGGCGTCCGGCCCGGCCGGTGGCCAGGCACAGGTCGATCCAGGCGCCGACGGTCGCGGTCCCCTTGCTCTGCTGCTCGGGCCCGCGCGCGGTGAGCACCATGGCGTGCGGGGTGCGGGTGAACAGGGCCATCGCCTGCCGGAGCCGGGGTACGGGGACACCGGTCAGCGCCTCCACACGCTCGGGCCAGTGGGCCATGGCGGCGGCGCGGGCGTCGGCCCAGCCGGTCGTGCGGTTCGCGATGAACTCCTCGTCCAGGTGACCCTCGGCGACGGCGAGATGGAGCAGCCCGAGCGCCAGGGCCAGGTCCGTGCCGGGGAGAGGCTGGAGGTGGAGGTCGGCCAGTTCGGCGGTACGGGTCCGGCGCGGGTCGACGACGACCAGGGTGCCGCCGTTCTCCCGTAGTTCGCGCAAGTGGCGCACGGCGGGCGGCATCGTCTCGGCCGGGTTGGCGCCGACCAGGACCACACAGCCGGTTCGGGCCACGTCCGCGAGCGGGAAGGGCAGACCCCGGTCCAGGCCGAAGGCGGCACGGGAGGCGGCGGCGGCCGAGGACATGCAGAAGCGGCCGTTGTAGTCGATCGAGCGGGTGCGCAGCGCGACACGGGCGAACTTGCCGAGCAGGTACGCCTTCTCATTGGTCAGGCCGCCACCGCCGAACACCCCCACCGCGTCCGGCCCCTGAGCCGCCGCGGTGGCCTTCATCGCCCCGGCGGCCCGGTCCAGCGCCTCCTCCCACGACGCCTCGCGCAGCCCGTCCGCGTCCCGCACCAGGGGCGCGGTCAGCCGTACGCCGGGTGCCAGCAGCGCGGCCGCGGTCTGTCCCTTCCCGCACAACGCGCCCCGGTTCACCGGGAACTCGTCGCGTCCGGTGACCTCGGGCACCCCTCCTGCGGGACTCGGGCTCAGGCGCATGCCGCACTGGAGGGAGCAGTAGGGGCAGTGGGTGTCGGTCATGGCAACGAGGCTGGCCCACCGCCGTTTCCACCGAAGCTCGGCCGCGTTGCCCGTGCGGTACGGGACGCGCACAGGCCGGGCGGAGCGGTGTGCGGGAGAGGACATCTTCCGTAACACGGAAGCCTGTTGCGGTAACCGGGACGTGACCGGCGGGCAACGGCCGCGACATCGCGCCCCCGCAGCCTCGGGGCATGAAGGCCGGTACCAGGGAGACGGCCGCCGAACTCACCGGATTCACGGTCGGGATCACGGCGGCACGCAGGCGTGAGGAGCTGACGGCGCTGCTGCGCCGGCGCGGGGCGCGGGTGATGGAGGCGCCCGCGCTGCGCATCGTGCCGCTGGAGGACGACGCGGCACTGCGGGCGGCCACGGAGCGGTGTCTCGCGGCCCCGCTGGACTACGTGGTCGCGACCACCGGCGTCGGCTGGCGCGGCTGGATGAGCGCCGCCGAGGGCTGGGGGTACGGCGCCGCCCTCACCGCCGCCTGCCGCGAGGCCGAGGTGCTCTCGCGCGGCCCGAAGGCGACGGGCGCGGTACGGGCCTGCGGCACGACCGAGACGTACTCGCCCGCCTCGGAGGCGGTGGACGAGCTGCGCACCTGGCTGCTCGCGCGGGATCTGCGGGGGCGGCGGGTCGCCGTGCAGGAGCACGGGGCGCCACTGCCGGGGCTGGCCTCGGCGCTGCGGGAGCGGGGCGCGGAGGTGGTGGAGGTCCCGGTGTACCGCTGGGCGCCGCCCCAGGACCCCGAGCCGGTGCGCCGGCTGGCCGAGGCCACGGCGCGCGGCGAGGTGCACGCGCTGCTGTTCACCTCCGCGCCGGCCATCACCTCCTTCCTGGAACACGCGGAGGCGGCGGGCACGTACGAGACCGTCCTGGAACGGCTGCGTACGGACGTCCTCCCCCTGTGCGTCGGCGCAGTGTGCGCCCGCCCGCTGCTGGAGGTGGACGCCGGGCCGGTGTGGCCGGAGCGAGGCAGACTGGGAGCGATGGTCCACCTCCTCACCGCCACGCTCCCCGGCCGCGACCGCCACCTCGTCCCGGCCGGCGACCGGACCCTGGTCCTCCAGGGCAACGCGCTGCTCCTGGGCGAGGACACCCCGGCGGAAGCGGTATGGCTGACGCCGGGGTCGGCACGGGTGCTCCGGGTCCTCGCCGAACGCCCCGGCTGGGTGGTCGGCCGCCCTGAACTGCTGCGCCGGGTATGGCCGGGCCGGGGTGCGGACGAGCACGCGGTCGAGGCGGCGGTGACACGTCTGCGAGCGGCCCTCGGCCCCTACGCGAGCCTGATCCGCACGGTCCCCAAGCGCGGCTACCGCCTGGCGACCGAGCCCGGCGGTAGCCGCGCTTGGGG
>NZ_MUNH01000606.1:0-2295 GCF_002154615.1 Streptomyces recifensis | reverse complement strand
CCTCCAGGAGGAGGAACTCCTCTCCTGGCGCCTCGTCCCCCGCACCGACCTCCCCGACTACCTCCCCCCGTCCCTGGGCCGCCGCGTCCTCGCCGCCCTGGACGCCCTGGAGGACGGCAACGGCCCGGCCGAACTGGAGGACGGCCACCGGGCGGCGGGATGAAATCGCCTTCCGTAAAGCACTACCCAAGTGCGATCATCGTGTGACTGTTCGAAGCACTGCTGACGACATCCACGGGGGAGCGAATGTCGTTCGAGGAGGAGTGGGCGCAGCTCAGGACCAGCGCCCTCGCGCGCCGGTCCTCGAGCACGCGGATCGATCACGTACCGGCCGACGGCGGCGGCGCGGGGCCGAGCGTGGACCTGGTGGCGGACGCCGGCTCGATCAACGGGAACTCCAACCTGCTGATCGAGATGGCCGGCTTGCTCCAGGAGGGCCGCCCGGACGCCGAGCTGACCACCATGGCGAGGGTGCCGAGAGCGCCCGAGGACGTGGCCAAGCAGGTGGCGCGGTTCGCCCGGTTCGCCGACGACCAGTACCTGGACACCGTCGCCCTGCTCGCGGCGCTGTCGACCTGCCTCCGCTCGGCGGGCACCGACTTCGTCCGGATCGAGGACGACACGGTCCGGCGCTTCCTGGAGAACGTCCTGCACGGCGAGTACGTCGCCCCGGAGGTCCGATGAGCTCCGGCATCAGCCACCGTACGGACGTCGAGTTCCTGGAGGGCTGCAGCGCCCCGCTGGTAGAGCGCAACGCCCAGGAGTTCAAGCGCCTGCACGCCTTGCTGACGCAGGTCCTGCCCTCGGCGGAGAAGGCCGAGAAGCACACGGAGTGGAAGAGCGAGGGCAGCAAGGACTACGAGTCCCGGCTCACCGAGGCTCGCAAGCTGGTCTCCCAGCTCGCCGAAGGCTACGACAAGGCCGCCCTCGCTCTGGCCGACTACGCGATCGCCCTGGGGGTCGCCAAGGCGCACTACTCCAACGGCAAGGCCAACGAGCAGGCCCTCGCCGAACTCATCCACACCAAGGGCACCGCGATCACCCGCGACGCCCAGGAGGCCGAGCCGATGCGTCAGTGGGAGGACATGCGGGCCACCACGGGCGTCATGGACTTCCTGGCCGAGATGACCATGGACGTGGACGACATCCGCGACGACGCGAACCGGCTGCACGACGCGGCGGGCGGCGACTTCCACCTGGCCAGGACGACGGAGCACGAGGCACGCGAGCTGTGCCTCCACCGGCTGAAGCAGGCGTACGACCTCCTGCCCGACTTCCGCCTGGGGCTCGTCGACCGCGTCGACATCGTCGCGGCGATCCCCGCGCTGCGCCGCGAGGCGGCCGAAGCGAGCGCCAACCCGCTGACGCGGCTGGCCGGGAGCGGGCCCAAGCAGGACTACTACCCCACCGCCGGGCACGGCCCCGTCTCGCCGACGCTCCAGAACATCCGCCTCCAGATCGCCGGCCTTCCCGGCGCGCGGGACAGTTACTGGGACCCGCCCGGCAACAGCGAGGAACGCGCCGACTGGATCTCGGCGAACAAGGAGATCATCAAGGCGGCGGCCCGCAACTCCGGCCTTCCGCCGGACATGGTCGCCGGTATCGCCTGGCAGGAGATCGGTGGACAGCCGGGCATCCTCGACGACCTGACGGACACGATCCGCGAACAGGCCGACTCCCCGCTCAGCCCGATCGCCCCGGAGAGCCTGCCCTGGCGGCTCGCCGGCGATCCCGACAACACGTCCATGGGCCCCATCGCCATCCAGGTGCGCCGGGGCGCCGAGGTCCTGGGCTACGACCCGGACAACCTCACCGACCAGCAGCGCAACGTGGTGGAGGACTCCCTCCAGGACCCGGCGCAGAACATCTTCATCGCGTCCGAGTACCTGGCCCAGCTCAAGGCGGAGAGCGAGTTCGCCGACGTGCCCGCGGAGGAGATGACACCGGCCCAGTACCAGGAACTCGCCGCCCGCTACAACGGCGGCCCCTACTGGCAGGACAGCCAGGCCCAGGGATACGGGCGTGGCTTCATGAACAACCTGAACGACGCAAAGGGTGCGCTGCGCTGATGACCGACTCCCCCCACGTGGAAGACGACGACCGCGGTTGCCTCGTCATGGTGCTCGCCGTGCCGATCGTCCTGCTGACCCTCGTCTCCGCCTACTTCTGCTGGACCGCGCTGACCATCCGCCCCTCCGGGACGTGGGACGACGACGCGTACGCGGGAATCGTGCTGGCGTGTGTGATGAGCGTCGGGGCTGCCGGGGTGGCGGCGGCGGTGTGGGTGCTGCCGGG
>NZ_MUNH01000605.1:0-1219 GCF_002154615.1 Streptomyces recifensis | reverse complement strand
CTCACCGTCCAGCCACCGAGGGCTCGGGCGCCGGGGCGTGGACCACGACCGGCTCGGGTGCGCGGACCGGTGGCTGGACGGTGAGTGGCGCGGGCTCGGTCCGCCGCTCCGCCGCGCGGAGCGGCTTCGGCGCCGGTGGACGCGGGGCCGCGGTCGCGGACAGCGCGAACCACACGACCTTGCCGTCCTCGCCGTCCGGCCGGCAGCCCCAGCTCTCGCTGACGGCGGCCACCATCACCAGCCCCCGCCCGCAGGTCGCGAGGGGCCCGGCGTCCGACGCCCCCGCGCTGTCGGCCACCACGGGAAGACGTGGATCGCGGTCGCGGACGGAGACGGTGAGCCGGTCGGACCGGAACTCCAGCTCCACGGTGCAGGACTTGTCGGGCCGGGCATGTCGGTGGACGTTGCTCAGCAGCTCGGTCACACCGAGCGCGGCCCGGTCTATCAAGGGGTCCAGACGCCAGTAGCGCAACTGCGCAGATACGATTCTGCGGACCTGGCCGATCCGCGACGGCAGGGCTTGGAGCTCCACCGTGCAGTGCCTGTTCGGGTGACTGATCACGGCTGCGACTCCCCGGTGTGAGGTCCGGATTGACCGGAG
Organism: Streptomyces recifensis; assembly: GCF_002154615.1. Classification (NCBI taxonomy): domain Bacteria; kingdom Bacillati; phylum Actinomycetota; class Actinomycetes; order Kitasatosporales; family Streptomycetaceae; genus Streptomyces; species Streptomyces recifensis. The sequence goes on along the minus strand of NZ_MUNH01000605.1, from coordinate 618 downwards.
GAACACGGAGAACAACGGAAATCCGGGAGGGCGCCGACGTCCCTGTGACCGCCGCCGTCGAGGCCGACGGGCTGGTCCGCAGCGTTACCTCCGGTAAACCCAGAGTGACGTGAGATCAGCGTGCCGCAGTGCCCGCCCTCCCGCAACTCGCCACGGTGGCCCGCAGGTCAGCCACCCCGGCCGGCCGCGCGGCGCACTGCTTCGACGAACCGGCCGGCGGCGGGCGGCCCCGGCTCGCCGGGCGCGGAGTCACGCTCGGTGAGCGTGAGCTGGTAGCGCCGGCCGTTCAGCTCGGCCTGCGCCCGCCCCTGTGGGGCGAACCACGGTCTGGAGGCCCGTACGGTCCCGACGGGGGCGCTGTCGATCTCGCTGCCCTCGCTGGTGAGCAGCTCCACCCTGCCGCCGCCGACCCGGACCCGGCCCGCCCGTGTCAGCGAGCGCACCCCCTTGCCGATGCGCACGCCTCTCGCCGTGAACTCCGGCTCCGCCATCCCGCACCGCCCCCTCGCGCGTACCGGTCCACCGGCCCCCGCACGGCGGCCGGTCCACGCGGTGAAGTCTGCCCCGGCGCGGACAGGAGCACCAGTGCGCGCGAACGGGGCGCACGTGGCGCTGGAG
>NZ_MUNH01000604.1:0-1012 GCF_002154615.1 Streptomyces recifensis | reverse complement strand
GGGCGGGGTGGGGTGGTGGGAACGGTCAGTCTTGGGCCAAGAGAGTGCGTATTCGGCCGCCGGCGAGTGCATCTGGACTACTGTCCTCTGCTTAACAGCGGTTGAGGCGCGCGCTCATCGGCCTTGAGCGGTTCAGGTGCCGTACAGACCTGTCGGGGGAATGAGATGCTTGATCTTCTCGGGCTCGACCACCAGACGGAATCCGTGTACCGGGCCATGCTCGCCCATCCCGAGGACGGTGTGGAGGGTCTGGTGTCCCGGCTGGGCAGACCGGCGAGGGAGATCCGGGACGCGCTGGACCGGCTGAGTGAGCTGGCGCTGGTCCGTTTCTCCACCGAGGACCCGACGCAGCTGCATGCGGTCAGCCCGCACCTGGGGATCGAGATTCTGCTGGCGCGGCAGCAGGCGGAGCTGGCGGCGCAGCAGCAGCGGGTGGAGGCGAGCCGGGCGGTCGCGGCGCGGCTGATCTCGGAGTTCGCCGGGCAGCAGGAGGATGTTCCCGAGGCGGGGGTGCAGTATCTGCGGGGTCTGGAGTCGATCCGGGATTATCTGACGGCGCTCAACCACCAGGTCCGTCACGAGTTCCTGGCGTTCGCGCCGGGCGGGCCGCAGACGGAGGCGAACATGCAGGCCTCGCGTCCGCTGAACCAGCGGCTGCTGGAGCGGGGGGTGCAGATGCGGACGATCTATCTGGACAGTATCCGGCGGGACGCGGCGACGGTGGCGTACGCGGAGTGGCTGATGGACAAGGGTGCTCAGGTGCGGACGGTGCCGTCGCTGCCGAACCGGATGATCATCTGTGACCGGCAGGTGGCGATCATGGCGGCGGACAGCAATGCCACGTCGGTGGGGGCTGTCGTGCTGAGCGCGCCGGGTCTGATCGCCGCTCTGTGCACGCTGTTCGACACCACCTGGCGGGCGGCGGAGGCGCTGGGTACTCCGGCGGGGCGGGAGCAGGAGGGGCTGACCCGGCAGCAGGCGGAGGTGCTGCACCTGCTGGCCGAGGGCCACA
>NZ_MUNH01000603.1:0-2036 GCF_002154615.1 Streptomyces recifensis | reverse complement strand
CCGAGGGCGGCCGGGCCGAGCTGCGGCTCGCCCGGCGCGACGGCAGCTATGTCTGGGTGTCGCTGCGCAACTCCGTGGTCGCGGACGCGGCCGACGGCCCGCGCTTCCTGCTGACCCACGTCGAGGACATAGAGGAGCGCAAGCGCCGTGAGCTCCAGCTCGCCCACCGCGCCTCCCACGACTCCCTGACCGGGCTGCCCAACTCCGCCGAGCTGCGCTCCCGGCTCGCCGCCCGGCTGTGCCGCCGCCCGGCCCACCTCGGCGCCCTGGACTCCCTGGACGCCGCCTACGGCCACCCGGCCGGCTCCGGCGACGCCCACGGCTTCGACTTCCCACCGGGCCCGGAGGCGTACGACGCCTTCGACCACCATGTGCACACCGTCGCCCCCGAGCAGGGCTCCGACGACGGCACCAAGGGGCTCGCGGTCCTCTTCTGCGACCTGGACGGCTTCAAGTCGATCAACGACCGCTTCGGGCACAACGCGGGCGACGCGGTCCTCATCGAGGTGGCCCGCCGGCTCAGCGCGGGACTGCGGGACGGCGACACCGTGGCCCGGCTCGGCGGCGACGAGTTCGTGATCCTCGCCGACGGCCTCGGCCAGGCCGACGCCGCCGACCTCGCGGTGCGGCTGCGCAACGAGATCATCCAGCCGATCCGGGCCGAGGGCCGGGCGGTCCGGGTGGGCGCCAGCTTCGGCATCGGCTGGGCGCACTGCGGGATGACGGCCGACGAAGTGCTGAAGTCCGCCGACGAGCGGATGTACGTTGAGAAACGATCTCGTCCCAAACAGCATCGGCGTGCCGGGTGAAACGCAGGTCAGTGCGCTGACACTGCTGGGCTCCGCGCTTCGGGCGCCCGTTCGGGGGTCCCCCGTCCGAGCGAATCGGGGTGTGCGGGAGGGTAGGCTCGCCATTCCAACCCCGTACCCCGCCCGCCCGCACTTGTTGAGGAGTACCCAGGGATGACGCCCGGCGACAACGGCGCGAGCAAGCCCGAGGAAGACGACCCGTTCGGCTACCTGTACGCCGACGGCCAGGCCCGGGGGGCCCAGCCGCCGTCCGGTGGTTACGGCTACCCCAACGCGGTCAACAGGGTGCGCCCGGTCGGTGAGCGCCGGTACGGACAGGCGCAGCAGACCGCCCCGCCGCAGCAGGGTGGCTACGGGCAGACGACCGCCCACTACCAGGCGCCGGAGACGATGCCCGGCGGTGCTCCCACCTCCCGGCAGGCGTCGCACGGCGGCGGTGGCGGCGGGCGGCGCGGGCCGAACACCAAGGGCCTGCTGATCGGCGCCATCGCGGTGGTCGCCGCGGTCGTGATCGGCATCGGCATCGCGATGCTCAACGGCAACTCCGACGACGACAAGGGCGGCAACCAGGCGGACGCCTCCCCGACCCAGTCGCAGGAGGCCCCGCCGAGCCCCAGGGCGACCAGCACCGGCGAGGCCGGCGAGCTGCCGAAGGCCGACGCGGTCGACGACGCGGTGCAGCTCGCGGGCGGCGCCGCCCCGGCCTCCGACATCAAGGGCGCGAAGTCGGCGGGCGGCTCCTACGTGGGCGGCCTGAACCACGTCGGCGCCTCGGTGACCTGGACGGTGGACGTGCCGAAGCCGGGCAAGTACACGCTGAACGTCAACTACGGCGTGCCGGGCAAGGACGCCAACACCACGCTGACGATCAACGGCACCTCGCAGAACCGCCCGCTGAACATGTCGAACTTCGCCCACGCCCCCGAGGGCGACTGGGAGCGCGGCTGGACCCACACCTGGGCCAACCTCGAGCTCCAGAAGGGCTCGAACACGATCAGCATCTCGTGCGGCAGCGGCAACCAGTGCGACGTCAACCTGGACCAGTTCTGGCTGGAGAAGGGCTGGCGATAGCCGGTAACGGCTCCTACGCCGCCGATTCCTCGTCCGTCACCGTGGCCGCGGCCAGCAGCCGTTCGTAGTCCGCGGGGTCGAACTCCCCGGCCGTGGGCGCCAGTACGGCCACCGCCCTCTCGGCGGCGGCCGTACTGGCGCCCACGGCCGGGGAGT
>NZ_MUNH01000602.1:0-5681 GCF_002154615.1 Streptomyces recifensis | reverse complement strand
GGGCGGGACTGACCATGCCTCTATCCTGCACCCACCCACTGACAATCGGGCTGACCTGGGCAAACGGGACGGATCAGGGCGTGCCGCGACCGGCGGGCGTGGCCGACAATGGGCGTATGGCGGGTTCGGACGAGCGGGCACGGCACTGGCGGTACGCGGAACTGCCCGGCGTCGACCTCCTGCGTGCCCGCTACATCCGCAAGACCTTCGTCCGCCACACCCACGAGAACTTCGTGATCGCGGCCATCGCGGACGGCGTCGAGGTCTTCCACCACCGGGGTGCCGACGTCTCCGTGGGCGCGGGCGCCCTCGCCCTGGTCAACCCGGACACCGCGCACACCGGCCGCGCGGGCGTTCCCGAGGGCTGGCGGTACGGCGCGGTCTACCCGTCGCCCGAGGTGGTGGCCCGGATAGCCGCCGAGACGACCACCATCCGGGGCACGCCCGGCTTCGCCGCGCCGATGGTGGACGACCCGTACACCGTCCGCCTCGTCCACCAGATCCTGCGCGCCGCGGAGGAGGGCAACGCGCTGGCCGCCGACACCCTGCTGAGCGTCGCGGTGACCAGGCTGCTGCGGCTCAACGGCGGTCCGCTGCCCGAGCGCCGCACCCGCTCGGCCGGCGCCCGGATCGCCGCACGCGCGCGTGCCGTCCTGGAGGAGCGGATGGCGGAGCCGCCCGGCCTGGAGCGCCTCGCCACCGACCTCGGCACCAGCCGCTTCGCCCTGCTGCGGGCCTTCCGGGACGCCTACGGCATGCCCCCGCACACCTGGCTCACCGACGCGCGTGTGCGCCGCGCCCGGCTCCTGCTGGACACCGGTACCCCGCCCGCCGAGGCCGCCGCGCTCGTCGGCTTCACCGACCAGCCCCATCTCAACCGTCACTTCGCCCGCATCGTCGGCGTCCCGCCGGGCGCCTACCAGCGCGAACGCGAGAACGTGGGCGGGCGCAACAACGTACAAGACGGCGCCGGCCGGCCGGCCGTAGCGTCCGGGGCGTGGCACAGCGACAGACAGCACTCGCGGACAGGGCCGCCGAGGACGCGGGAAAGCCGGACAGCGCCGTCGTACGGGACGCCCTCGGGGTCGGCGTCGCCGTAGGGCTCTCCGGCTTCGCCTTCGGCGTCACCTCGGCCGGCAGCGGACTCGGACTCCTCCAGACCTGCGCACTCAGCCTTCTGGTCTTCACCGGCGCCTCCCAGTTCGCCCTCGTAGGGGCGCTCGCGGCCGGGGGGAACCCGTTCACGGCCGCGGCGGGCGCGTTCTTCCTGGGCGTGCGCAACGCGTTCTACGGGCTGCGGCTCTCGCAGTTGCTCGCCCTCCCGCGCGCGTTGCGGCCGTTCGCCGCCCAGTGGGTGATCGACGAGACCACCGCCGTCACCGTGGCGCAGCCGGACCGCCGCTCCGCGCGGCTCGGCTTCACCGTCACCGGGCTCAGCCTCTACGTGCTGTGGAACCTCACCACCCTGCTCGGCGCCCTTGGCGCGCAGGCCCTCGGGGACACCGACGCCTGGGGGCTGGACGCCGCCGGACCCGCCGTCTTCCTGGCACTGCTCGCCCCCATGCTGACCACGTTCACCGAGCGCGCGGTCGCGGCCCTGGCGGTCGTCCTGGGCCTCGGCCTGCTGCCCGTACTCCCCGCCGGGGCACCCGTCCTGGTGGCGGCCCTGACGGCGCCGCTCGCCCTGTTCGTCCAAGGTCTGCGGGCGCGCTCCGCCCAGCGGCCGGACGCCCCGGAGGAGGACCGTTGAACACCTGGCTCGCCATCGGCGTCACGGCGCTCGGCTGCTACGCCGTCAAACTCGCCGGACTGCTCGTCCCCGCGAGCGCCGTGGAACGGCCCCTGGTCAAGAAGCTCGCCGCGCTGCTGCCGGTCGCCCTGCTGGCCGCCCTCACCGCCCAGCAGACCTTCGCCCACGGCCACGCCCTCGTCCTGGACGCGCGGGCCGCAGGAGTGGCCGCGGCGGCCGTGGCGCTGCTGCTCAGGGCGCCGTTCCTGGTGGTCGTCGCGGTGGCCGTGGTGGTGACCGCGGGCGTACGCGCCCTGACCGGCTGAGCCGGGTCAGCCGACGTAGCGGCCGTACGCCCTGAGGGTGTGCAGCGCCTCGATGGTCACCCCGGCGCGCGCCTCCAGGGCCGGAGCCGGGGCCCACTGGCGCCAGCGCACGGGCCAGCCGCCGTCCTCCTGCTGCTCGGCGGCGAGGAAGTCCAGCGAACCCGCCATCTCCTCGTCCGTGAACCACGCCCGCGCGAGCGAGTCGGGGGTGCGCGCGAAATCGTGCGGGAAGTGGTGTTCGCCGGGCGCGTAGCCGGGGGCGACGGGGTACAGGTCGAGACGGTCCGGGTCCAGCGCCGCGAGCCGCCGCTCGCGCACCAGGCGGCCCAGCCGGTCGGCGGCCGCCTCCGCGCGGGCACGGTCGGGAGCGGCGTCCAGGAACGCCACGGCGGCCTCGATCTCGTACGGATGCGACGCTTCCAGGGCGTCCACGGCCTGCCAGCAGAAGTCGGTGGCCCGGAACAGCCACGCGTGCCACACCTCGTTGCGGTGCAGCAGGCCCACCACTGGACCCGTCGCCAGCAGCTCGCTCGGCGGGTCGTCCACCACCGGCACGAAGGGGGCCGCCGGATAACCGCGCTGGCTCGGACAGACCGCCGGCAGGGCGCCGTCCGCGGTGGACACCGAGGTCAGATAGCGGCACACCCGCTCCACCCGCTGCCCGCCGCACCGGCCGACCGCGTCCAGAACGCCCAGCGCGCGGGCGGTGTGCAACGGCTGGCTCACCGGACCGCGCAGGTCCGGCTCCAGAGCGTGGCCGTAACCGCCGTCCTCGTTGCGATAGGCGTCCAGGGCCCGCTCCACCGGGTCCGCGCCGCCGTTCAGGAAGCGGTGCGCGAAGAGCCGCTGTTCCAGCACGCGCGCGGTGAGCCAGACGAAACGCTCCGCACGGAGGAGGGGGGTGTGCGCCGGGCGCGCGGAAGGGAGTGAGGGACCATCTGATTCGGCCATGGACCAGACCGTAGAGCCCCCGGACCCCGCCGAGAACGGTCCCGGACACTCCCGCCCCCCGAGGCGGGATACTTGAGGCATGCGGTTGACGGTCTTCTGGCAGCGGATGGCGGAGCACTTCGGTGCGGGGTACGCCGACTCCTTCGCGCGCGATCACATCATGTCCGAGCTGGGCGGACGGACGGTGCACCAGGCACTCGAGGCCGGCTGGGACGCCAAGGACGTGTGGCGCGTGGTGTGCAGCGTGATGGACGTGCCGGGAGACAAGCGCTGAGCCTCGGTCGTCGCCCGGTGCCGGGCGACATCGGCCGAAAGGCGGGGGCGAAATACGCGGATCGCCGGTCCCCCGGTCGACGGACGCCCCGCCGGGTGTGTTGACGGCCACACACCGAGTAGGTCACCCGGGGCCCTCATACGGTCCGCGCTGTCGGTGGCGTGGGCGAGACTTGGCCCGTGGCACGCATCGACGACATCGAGCCGACCGACCCGCAGACGGCACCTCGGACCGGGGACGCCGCCTCCTCCGGCACGCCGCCGCGTGAGCCCGCGGACGGTGCGCTCGCGGGTGCCCGGATGCCCCGCTGGCTGCCGCGCGCCATGGTGCTCGCGCTCGCGCTGGTCGCCGTGTTCCAACTGGGGAGCTGGGCCTTCCACGAGCTGACCGGGCTCCTGCTCAACATCCTGATCGCGTTCTTCCTGGCGCTCGCCATCGAGCCCGCCGTCAGCCGTATGTCCGCGCGTGGCATGCGCCGCGGACTCGCCACCTTCCTGGTCTTCCTCGGCCTGGCCGTCGTCACCGCGGGCTTCTTCACCCTGCTCGGCTCGATGCTCGCGGGCCAGATCATCAAGATGATCGAGGGATTCCCCGAGTACCTCGACTCGGTCATCAATTGGGTCAACCAGACCTTCCACCTTCAGCTCCGCCGGTTCGACGTCCAGGAGGGCCTGCTCCACTCCGACTGGCTGCGCAAGTACGCGCAGACCAGCGCGGCCGGCGTGCTCGACGTGTCCGCGCAGGTGCTCGGCGGGCTCTTCCGGATCCTCACCGTCGGCCTGTTCTCGTTCTACTTCGCCGCCGACGGTCCCCGGCTGCGCCGTGCCCTGTGCTCGGTGCTGCCGCCCGCGCGGCAGGCCGAGGTGCTGCGCGCCTGGGAGATCGCCGTCGACAAGACCGGCGGCTACATCTACTCGCGCGGCCTGATGGCCCTCGTCTCCGGCATCGCGCACTACATCCTGCTCCAGGCCCTCGGCGTGCCGTACGCGCCCGTGCTCGGTGTCTGGGTCGGCCTGGTCTCGCAGTTCGTGCCGACCATCGGCACCTATCTCGCGGGCGCGCTGCCGATGCTGATCGCGTTCACCGTGGCGCCCTGGTACGCGGTCTGGGTGCTGGTCTTCGTCGTGGTCTACCAGCAGTTCGAGAACTACATGCTGCAGCCCAAGCTGACCTCCAAGACCGTCGACATCCACCCGGCCGTCGCCTTCGGCTCGGTCATCGTGGGCACCGCCCTGCTCGGCGCGGTGGGCGCCCTGATCGCCATCCCGGCGGTCGCCACGCTGCAGGCGTTCCTGGGGGCGTACGTCAAGCGGTACACGGTCACGGACGACCCGCGCGTGCACGGCCACCGACTGCGCCGGCAGGGCCGCCCGGACACCTTCCTCCGCCTCCGCCTCGGGCGCCCGCGGGCCCCGGAGCCGGACTCGGAGGGGTAGGGGGACTTCAGGAGGGTTCCCGCTCGGCGCGGGCGCGGCGGTGGGCCGCCACCCGCTCTCGGGTGGCGCACCGGCGCGAGCAGTAGCGGCGGGGCGGCCCGCTGCCGCGGGTGACGTAGACGTTGTCGCAGCTCGGGGAGGCGCAGGTGCCGCCCGGCGGGCGCTGGCGATCCCAGAGCAGGACGGTGAGCGCCAGGCAGGCGGAGGCCAGGAGCCACTCGGCCCAGGGGGCGTCGTCGGCGCGGTCCAGGTGGGGATGCCAGGGGCCGGTGCCGTCGTGGGAGGAGAGCCTGACGCGGCCGGTGTGCGTCTCCAGCAGGCGGTTGAGGGTCGCGGCGGCGGTGTCGGTGTCCTCGGCGGCGAAGACCTCGCGCAACAGGGCTGCGGACGCGCGCATCTCGGTGACCTCGCGCGGGGAGGGGCCGACGTCCGTCTCGCCGTACGCGCGCAGGACGGCTGTCACGTCCGCCGGGGCCGAGTCGTCATCGGCGAGGGCGTTGATCAGGTCGGCGGTGCGCTGGGCCGTCGTCAGTACCGAGTGGCGGGTGGACCAGTCGTCGGGGGCGGGGGCGTTGGACACGGGGCGAATGTAACGCATATTGCGGACGTTTGAGTTACCTCCGTAACGTCGGTGCGATGAAGAGGCGTTACGGGCTTGCCGCGTACCTCGCGGGTGCGGTGGCCGCGCGGGTGGGGGACGAGATGTCGGGGCCCGCCCTGATGCTGGCCGGGTTCGCGGTTACGGGTTCGGCCGCTGCGGGTTCGGCGCTGCTCGCGGGGGTCACGATCTCCGCTGTGGTGGGTGGGCCGGTGCTGGGGCTGTTGCTCGACCGGGTGGAGCGGCCGGGGTGGTTGCTGGCGGGGGCGCTCGGTCTTTACGGCGGCGGCTTGGGACTGGTGCTGCTCGGGCTCGGCCGGGTTCCCTTCGCCATGGTGCTGGGGCTTGCCGTGGCGGTGGGGGTGGC
>NZ_MUNH01000059.1:0-6592 GCF_002154615.1 Streptomyces recifensis | reverse complement strand
GCGCCGGGAGCGATGCCGCCCCCGGCCGGTGCCATGCCTGGCCCCGGGCGCGATGCCTCCGCCGGCCGCGCCGATGCCGGGGCAGCCGGGCGCGTACGGGTATCCGCAGCAGGGGCAGCCCATGGTGGGGCCCGGCTACCAGGCGGTGCTGCGCTACCGCGCCCACGACGGCTCGGAGCAGCAGCTCATCCGGCGTTCGGCGCCGGGCACCCCGCACCCGGAGTGGCAGATCTTCCACGAGCTGCGCGCGATGAACGTGCCGCCGGACCAGGTACTGGAGCTGCACACCGAGCTGGAGTCCTGTGAACTGCCGGGCGCGTACTGCGCGCGGATGATCCGGGAGCAGTGGCCGCAGGCACGGATCGCGTCCATCGCGCCGTACGGCACGGACCACGCGAGCCGGCAGGAGGGCATGCGGGAGCTGCTGGCCCATCAGGGCGAGCTGCACCAGGTCGCGGACGGTCCCGCCCGGCCCGCGCCGGTGCGGGCGCCGCTGCCGCCGGTGCCGCCCGTGCCGCCGATCCCGCCGGAGGGCGTCGCGCAGGAGCTGGCTGCGGCGTTCGGTCCTGGCGTGTACCGGTTCGAGCAGCAGGCGGTGGCCCGGCAGGGTGTGCCGCCGGTCGTCGCGCACACCCTGGTGGTGGCCGGACTCCCGCTGGACATGGGCCCGTTCTTCTGGGCGCAGGCCCAGCCGGGCCGTCCGGTGCCGACGCTGGCCGAGCTGACGGCCGAGCGCGGGGTGGCCCCGGCCTCGGACGCGGGGTCCTACCTGGTGATGGGCACGGACTTCGGCAAGGCGATCTGCGTCCAGTACGGCACCGCGAACATCGTGGCCGTGCCGGTGGAGAGCGGGCCGGGCGGGGCGCCGGTGCCGCCGCAGTTCGTCAACTCCGGGCTGCCCGAGTTCGCCCGCTGCCTGGCCCTGCTGGGCCGGATGTGGCGGCTGCGGTACGGCCTGAACCAGGAGCAGGCGGCCCGCTGGACCGTCGACTTCCAGGCCCAGTTGGCCGCCCTGGACCCGGCCGCGCTGGCCTCGCCGGAGAGCTGGTGGTCGGTGCTGCTGGAGCAGATGTGGGACGGCCTGCTCTAGCGGACACCGCCCCTCGAACACAGGGCCCTTCACCGGTTCGGGTGAAGGGCCCTGTGGCGTTTCCTGCCCGCTTCCGACCAAGTCCTGTCCGCGGAGTGTCGCGTTATGGACATATATGACCTGACCGGCAGGATGTGCGAGAAATCATCCTGTCGGGTAGGTCCGGCGGAGAGGGGTCCGAAGGTGAGCGGTACGGCGAGGACACCGCGCGGCTACCGTCCCGACCAGGTCGACGCGTACCTGGCCGCGCTCTGCCGCGACCGGGACGCCGCCTGGGAGCGCGCGGCCCGGCTGACCGTCCTGGCCGGGCGGCTGGAGACCGAGGCCGCGCGGCTGCGGGAGACGGCCGCGGGGCTGGCCCCGCAGGAGTACGGCACCCTCGGCGAGCGCGCCCGGTACGCCTTCGGGCTGCTCCGGGAGGAGGCCCGCGCGGTGCGCGAGGCGGCCCACGAGGAGGCCCGGTGCGAGGTGGCGCGGGCCGAGCAGGACGCGGCCGGTGTCGCACGGGCCGCGCGGGAAGCGGCGCGGGCGCGGTGCGCCGAAGCCGAGGAGGAGGCCGCGCGGCTGCTGCTGGCGGCCCGTGCCGAGGCGGACCGGGTGCGGGTGGGCGCCCGGCGCGAGGTGCGGGAACTGCGCGGCCGGGCCCTCGCGGTCCTGCGCGAGGCCCGCGCCCACGCGGCCGCGCTGCCCGACGTGCTGGAGACCGACCGGGCGGAGCGCCGGGCGGCGGCCGAACGCGCGGACGACGAGCGGGAGTCGGCCGCCGGGGCGAGCCTCGCCGAGCGGACCGCCCGCGCGGAGGCCGGACTCGCGGCGGCCGGACGGGCGCTGGAGGAGGCGGCCGTGCGGGCGCGGCACTGCCAGGACGAGGCACGCGCGCGTGCCGCCGAGATCCTCGCCGGGGCCCGCCTCCACGCGGAGCGCACCGCCCGCGAGACCGAGCGCGTCCTGCGCGACCACAGCGACACCTGGGACGACGTACAGGCCCAGACCAGCCGCGTACGCGACCGCCTGACCGAGCTGACGGGGCGGGCCACCGCGCGGTGAGCCGGGGTCCTGTCGGGGTGCCCGTAAGGGGCGGGTTGACCCTGACGCGGCGTAAGGGTGGAGGCTGACCGGGGTCGGGGGTGGACACGACCCTGAGAAGGGCTCCACCCGTCGGTGGAGCACCCCTAGGGGTATCTCCGTACAAGGGCTCGGGGAGGGTTCGTTCCCGCGGAGGACGAGGGCGGGCGTGCCTCGTCCTTAGTCTGTCCTTATGCCGCCAGGGGGGCGGCCGGCCGGACCCCGGGGGTAGGGATTTCCCCCCGGGAAACGGGGGTTCGCACCAGCGTGCGGCACCCCCCGCCACGGCCAGACTTCAGGCGTAGCGCACGGACGTACCGGCCCGCACCACCGCACCCACGCATCGCACCGCGATCCAGGGTGCCCGCGATCGACCCGCATAGGAGACATACCGTGACATCGGCTGTGACCATTCCCAGGCACGGGGGCACTGGAGGGCCTACGGCCGTCGCCGCACGAGCGCGGCAGGTCGTGAAGGCCTACGGGGCCGGGGAGACCCGCGTCGTCGCCCTCGACCACATCGACGTGGACATCGCCCGCGGCCAGTTCACCGCGATCATGGGCCCCTCCGGGTCCGGCAAGTCCACCCTCATGCACTGCCTCGCCGGTCTGGACACCGTGACCAGCGGTCAGATCTACCTGGACGAGACCGAGATCACCGGCCTCAAGGACAAGAAGCTCACCCGGCTGCGCCGCGACCGGATCGGCTTCATCTTCCAGGCGTTCAACCTGCTGCCGACGCTGAACGCGCTGGAGAACATCACGCTGCCCATGGACATCGCCGGCCGCAAGCCCGACAAGGCGTGGCTGGACCGGGTCGTGGAGACCGTCGGACTCAAGGACCGGCTCAGGCACCGGCCCACCCAGCTCTCCGGCGGCCAGCAGCAGCGCGTCGCCGTGGCCCGCGCGCTCGCCGCCCGCCCCGAGATCATCTTCGGTGACGAGCCGACCGGAAACCTCGACTCCCGCGCCGGCGCCGAGGTCCTCGGCTTCCTGCGCCGCTCGGTGGACGAGCTGGGCCAGACCATCGTCATGGTCACCCACGACCCCGTCGCCGCCTCCTACGCGGACCGCGTGCTCTACCTGGCCGACGGCCGGATCGTGGACGAGATGCTCAAGCCCACGGCCGAGCAGGTCCTGGACCGGATGAAGGACTTCGACGCGCGGGGGCGCACCTCATGACCGTCCTGAAGACCTCGCTGCGCAACTTCCTCGCGCACAAGGGCCGGATGGCGCTCTCCGCGATCGCGGTCCTGCTCTCGGTGGCGTTCGTCTGCGGCACCCTGGTGTTCACCGACACCATGAACACCACCTTCGACAAGCTCTTCCAGGTGACGTCCTCCGACGTCACGGTGAGCGCCAAGGGCGCCTCCGACACCGGGGAGACCACCTCCGACACCGGCAAGCCGCCGGTGCTTCCCGCCGCGGTCGTCGGAAAGATAGAGCGGGCACCGGGCGTGAAGTCGGCCGAGGGCACCGTCTTCTCCACCTCGGTCACCGTGGTCGACGGCGACAAGGAGAAGCTGTCGCCCACCAGCGGCGCCCCGACCATCGTCGGCAACTGGAACGCCAACGACGCCCGCACCATGAAGATCACCACCGGCGCGGCGCCCCGGGGGTCCGGCCAGATCATGGTCGACGCCGACACCGCGAAGAAGCACCACCTGAAGCTCGGCGACGACATCGGGGTCATCACCGCCGTCGGCACGCACCAGGCGCGCGTCTCGGGCATCGCCACCTTCACCGTCACCAACCCCGGCGCGGCGATCTTCTACCTGGACACCAGGACCGCCCAGCAAGCCCTCGTGGGCCGCACCGGTGTCTTCACCAACGTCAACGTCACCGCCGACGCGGGCGTCACCGACGCCCGCCTCAAGCGGGACGTGAGCACCGCGCTCGGCACCGGCTACAAGGTGCAGACCGCCAAGGAGGTCGCCGACGCCAACCAGCAGGACGTGAAGAGCTTCCTCGACGTCATGCGGTACGCGATGCTCGGCTTCGCCGGTATCGCCTTCCTGGTCGGCATCTTCCTGATCATCAACACCTTCTCGATGCTGGTCGCCCAGCGCACCCGCGAGATCGGCCTGATGCGGGCCATCGGCTCCTCCCGCCGCCAGGTCAACCGCTCGGTGCTGATCGAGGCCCTGCTGCTCGGCGTCGTCGGCTCCGTGCTCGGCGTGGGCGCCGGGGTCGGGATCGCCGTCGGCCTGATGAAGCTCATGGGCCAGATAGGCATGCACCTGTCCACGGACGACCTGACGGTCGCCTGGACCACCCCGGTCGCCGGTGTGGTGCTCGGCGTCGTCGTCACCGTCCTCGCCGCCTATCTGCCGGCCCGCCGCGCGGGCAAGATCTCCCCGATGGCCGCCCTGCGCGACGCGGGCGCCCCGGCCGACGCCCGGGCCGGCGTGATCCGCGCGGTCATCGGCCTGGTCCTCACCGGCGCCGGCGCCGCGAGCCTGGCCGCGGCCGCCGCCAGCGACCACGCCACGACCGGCTCGGCCTGGCTGGGCCTGGGCATCGTGCTCTCCCTGATCGGCTTCGTGGTGATCGGCCCGCTGCTCGCCTCCGGCGTGGTGCGTGTCCTCGGCGCGATCGTGCTCAGGGTCTTCGGCCCCGTCGGTCGCATGGCCGAGCGCAACGCGCTGCGCAACCCGCGCCGCACCGGCGCGACCGGCGCCGCCCTGATGATCGGCCTCGCCCTGGTGGCCTGCCTGTCCGTGGTGGGCTCGTCCATGGTGGCCTCCGCCACCGACCAGCTCGACAAGACGGTGGGCGCGGACTTCATCGTCCAGAGCGACAACGGCTCCGTCATCACCCCGCAGGCCGTCGACGCCCTCAAGAGCACTCCGGGCCTGGAGCGGGTCACCGAGTACAAGGTCCTCCCGGTGACCATGACCACGCCGGACGGCAAGGTCTCCAAGAACGAGTCCCTCAACGCCGCCGACCCCAGCTACGCCGAGGACCTGCGCACCAAGACCGTCCAGGGCGACCTCGCCGACGCCTACGGCGCCGACTCCATGTCCGTCTTCGCCGGCTTCGCCAAGGACCACGGCATCGAGCTGGGCTCCCGGGTCGACGTCGCGTTCAAGGGCGGCCGCACCGCGAAGCTGACGGTCCGCGCGATCACCAGCGACGACGTCGTGGTCGACAAGGGCGCCATGTACGTCTCCATCGCCACCGCGAAGAAGTACGTACCGGCCGACAGGATGCCGCTCGACGTGCTCTTCTTCGCCACCGCCAAGGAGGGCCAGCAGGACGCCGCGTACAAGGCGCTGAAGGCGTCCCTGCACGACTACCCGCAGTACACCGTCCGCGACCAGACCGACTACAAGCAGGCCCTCAAGGACCAGATCGGCCAGCTCCTCAACCTGATCTACGGCCTGCTGGCCCTGGCCATCATCGTCGCCGTCCTGGGCGTCGTGAACACCCTCGCCCTCTCGGTGGTGGAACGCACCCGCGAGATCGGCCTCATGCGAGCCATCGGCCTCTCCCGCCGCCAGCTCCGCCGCATGATCCGCCTGGAGTCGGTGGTGATCGCTCTCTTCGGCGCGTTCCTCGGCCTCGGCCTGGGCATGGGCTGGGGCGCCACCGCCCAGAAGCTGCTCGCCCTCCAGGGGCTGAAGGTGCTGGACATCCCCTGGCCGACGATCATCACCGTCTTCATCGCCTCCGCCTTCGTGGGGCTGTTCGCGGCACTGATCCCGGCGTTCAGGGCGGGCCGGATGAATGTGCTGAGCGCCATCGCCACGGAGTAGGGGGGAGTGGCGGGGGTCCGGTGCCGGGAGCTCAATGGCTCCCGGCACCGGCGTGTCCGGGGGGCGTGTGTGTCCGGGCAGCTCCGGGAACGTGCCCGCCCACCCGGCGAGACGCCCGCCTCACAGCCGACCGAGACGGGCCGGCTGGGTGGGAGATCGGGGGTCCAGGCGGCGGAGCCCCCTGGTACGCCGACTGCAGCGCAGGCCCCCCAGGAAGCAGACGTTGTCCACAGCCTCCGCCAAGCCGTAGCGCAGCGTCGTACGCTGGAAGACCCCCGGCCCGTACGACGAGTCGGGCGATTCGCGTTCCCACCCCCAGGACGGAAAGCCCCTCCATGAGCCTGCACGGTCTGCTCGACGCCGTCGTCAAGGACCCCGCCCTCGCAGAAGCGATCACCGCGGCCACGGACGGCAACCGCCCCCACATCGACCTCGTAGGCCCTCCGGCGGCCCGCCCCCTGGCGATCGCCGCCCTCGCCCGCGACACCGGCCGCCCGGTGCTCGCCGTGACCGCGACGGGCCGCGAGGCGGAGGACCTGGCGGCGGCCCTCCGCTCACTGCTGCCCCCCGAGGGCGTGGTGGAGTACCCCTCCTGGGAGACCCTCCCGCACGAACGCCTCAGCCCCCGCAGCGACACCGTCGGCCGCCGCCTGGCCGTTCTGCGCCGCCTGTCCCACCC
>NZ_MUNH01000601.1:0-2168 GCF_002154615.1 Streptomyces recifensis | reverse complement strand
ACCTGGGTGCTCTCCAACCACGACGTCACCCGGCACGCCACCCGCTTCGCCAACCCACCCGGCCTCGGGACCCAGATCCGCACCGCAGGGGACCGCGCCCTCGGTCTGCGCCGGGCCCGCGCCGCCACCCTGCTGATGCTGGCGCTGCCCGGCTCCGCCTACGTCTACCAGGGCGAGGAGCTCGGCCTGCCCGACGTGGTCGACCTGCCCGACGAGGTGCGCCAGGACCCCGCCTACTTCCGGGGCGCGGGCCAGGACGGCTTCCGCGACGGCTGCCGGGTGCCGATCCCCTGGACCCGCGAGGGCTCCTCGTACGGCTTCGGCGGCGGGGGCAGCTGGCTGCCGCAGCCGGCGGGCTGGGGTGAGCTGAGCGTGGAGGCGCAGACCGGCGTGGCCGGTTCGACGCTGGAGCTGTACCGGGCCGCGCTGTCCGCCCGCCGCGAGCAGCCCGCGCTCGGCGCGGGCACGGGCGTCGAGTGGCTGCCCGCCCCCGAGGGCGTACTCGCCTTCCGGCGCGGGGACTTCACCTGTGTCGCCAACACCACCGGCGCGCCGGTCACCGTCCCGTCGTACGGGCGGGTGCTGCTCGCCAGCGGGGAGATCGCCGAGAGTGCCGCCGGGACTGAGGTCCCGGCCGACACCACGGTCTGGTGGACCACGGCCTGACCGCCTCTCTCTGAAAGTTCTTGCATCAACTTGCCACGGCCCGCTGCCTTTTCAGGCAGCGGGCCTTTAACATCCGTGTCACCGCAAGTTTGCTGAAACATTTCAGCAAGGGCATCCAGTCCTGCGGCAACAGCCTTCAACGACGAAGGAACCCCCACATGGCACGCAGAACCCTCACCGTGGCGCTCGCCCTCGCGGCAGCGGCCTCGGTTGGCATGTACCCGACTATCGCGCAGGCGTCCCCGCCCGGCACCAAGGACGTCACCGCCGTCCTCTTCGAGTGGAACTTCGCCTCGGTCGCCCGGGAGTGCACCACCACGCTCGGCCCGGCCGGGTACGGCTACGTGCAGGTCTCCCCGCCCGCCGAGCACATACAGGGTTCCCAGTGGTGGACCTCGTACCAACCCGTCTCGTACAGGATCGCGGGCCGGCTCGGTGACCGGGCGGCCTTCAAGAGCATGGTGGACACGTGTCACTCGGCCGGGGTGAAGGTCGTCACCGACACGGTGGTCAACCACATGTCCGCGGGCAGCGGCACCGGCACCGGCGGCTCGTCGTACAGCAAGTACAACTACCCGGGCCTGTACTCCTCGCCCGACTTCGACGACTGCACCGCGCAGGTCAGCAACTACCAGGACCGCTACAACGTCCAGCACTGCGAACTGGTGGGCCTGGCCGACCTGGACACCGGCGAGGACTACGTCCGCAAGGCCATCGCCGGGTACATGAACGACCTGCTCTCGCTCGGTGTCGACGGCTTCCGCATCGACGCGGCCAAGCACATCGACACGGCGGACCTGGCCAACATCAAGTCCCGGCTGACCAACCCGTCCGTGTACTGGAAGCAGGAGGTCATCTACGGTGCGGGCGAGGCCGTCCAGCCCACCGAGTACACGGGCAACGGCGACGTCCAGGAGTTCCGCTACGCCTACGACCTCAAGCGGGTGTTCAACAACGAGAACCTCGCCTACCTGAAGAACTACGGCGAGGGCTGGGGGTACATGAGCAGCTCGGTCGCCGGGGTCTTCGTCGACAACCACGACACCGAGCGCAACGGCAGCACCCTCAACTACAAGGACGGCGCCAACTACACGCTGGCCAACGTCTTCATGCTGGCCTACCCCTACGGCGCACCGGACATCAACTCCGGCTACGAGTGGTCCGACGCGGACGCCGGGCCGCCCAACGGGGGCAAGGTCAACGCCTGCTGGCAGGACGGCTGGAAGTGCCAGCACGCCTGGCCGGAGATCAAGTCCATGGTCGCCTTCCGCAACGCCACCCGCGGCCAGGCCGTCTCCAACTGGTGGGACAACGGCAACGACGCCATCGCCTTCGGGCGCGGGAACAAGGGGTTCGTGGCCATCAACCACGAGTCCTCCTCGCTCTCCCGCACCTACCAGACCTCGCTGGCCGCGGGCACGTACTGCAACGTGCAGAACAACACCGCGGTGTCGGTGAACTCCAGCGGTCAGTTCACCGCGACCCTCGGCGCCAACACCGCG
>NZ_MUNH01000600.1:0-6400 GCF_002154615.1 Streptomyces recifensis | reverse complement strand
GTGCGCGTCACCCTGCTCGACGGCAAGTCCCACTCCGTCGACTCCTCCGACGCCGCCTTCCAGACCGCGGGCGCCCTCGCCCTGCGCGAAGCCGCCACCGAGGCCCGCATCCACCTGCTGGAACCGGTCGCCGAGATCGCCGTCCTGGTCCCCGACGACTACGTCGGCGCCGTCATGAGCGACCTGTCCACCCGGCGCGGCCGCGTCCTGGGCACCGAACAGACCGGCGCCGGACGCACCCTGATCCGCGCGGAGGTACCCGAGTTCGAGATCGGCCGGTACGCCATCGACCTGCGCTCCCTCTCCCACGGCACGGCCTCCTTCAGCCGCGCCTACGCCCGCCACGAGCCGATGCCGCCCCAAGTCGCGGAGAGACTGCGCGACCAGGACGGCGAGACCCGGTAACTCCCGGCACCGGCGGGCGGCTTCGGCCGTCCGCCGACGCGTGGGGCACGGCTGCCGATACGCTGGCCGACGGGTCCCGGACCGGCCGAACCGGCGCCGTGGCCACGGGACATCGCAACGATGTCCGGTTCGGCAGGTGTGCGCGGCGGGGAAGCCGGGAAGGCCGCAGGAGCGACACGGCGGCGATGGGGGCGGGAATGTCGGTAGGGACGGAGTGGGACGGGCCTCAGGTGCCCGTCTCCGGGGACGAGGGCCAGGCGGCGACCCTCGCACTGGCCTCGGCGGCCTACCGGGACACCCCCATGCTCGAGATCAAGAAGGCCGACAACGAGTGGCACACGTCCACCGTCAAGGCCGGCCGCATCCCGCTGTTCCGCCCCAACCTGGGCGAAGCCTTCTCCCGCGCCGTCGCCGACCGCCTCCTCGCGCCCGGCCGCAAGCCCCTGATCCAGTCCTTCGGCGCCGACCCCCAGGTCGTCGTCGAACACTGCCTGGCCGCCAACAACATCCGCCGCGAACGCGACAACAAGCTGACCCTGGTGACGGTCGTCTGCGGCCTGATCTTCCTGCCCGGCCTCCTCGCCTGGCTCCTGGTCTTCCTGCTCCGCTCGTTCCTGGCCAAGCGCGAGGGCCGGGCCGGGGCACTGGGCACCGCGCTGCTCGCCGGAGTCGGTGTCCTCGCCGTGCTCTTCCTACTCAAGCTGCCCTTCGGCGGCTTCTGGGGCTGGTACACCCGCGCCGCCGTCGTCGTCCCCGTACTCGGCTGGTTCTGGGCCCGCCGCGTCTGCGAGCGCACCGCCGCCGACCTGCGTGAACGCTGGGCCGGACTGCTCTCCGGCAGCAGTGTCGGCGCCAAGGTCCCCGAGGCCGTACCCCGCAGCCCCGGCGAGACCGCCGCCGAACAGCTCCGCCAGTCCCTGGCCCGGCTCGGCGCGGAACAGCGCTCCAACTCCGTCTTCTACGCCGGCCCCAAGGGCATTCTCGGCATGGGCACCCGCTGGGGTTCCTGGCAGCTCGCCGAGGAACTGGTCTCCGCCGACCCTCCGCGGGAGATCCACCCCTTCCGGAGCTGGGACGTGATACGCGCCATCCACGACCAGCTCAGCCTGCTGGAGCGCGGCCCCCTCAACACCGGCGGCTTCCCCCGCCCGTCGATACGGCACTGGATCGTCACTCCGATCGGCGAGAACGCCGACGCGGTCTCCCGGCCGGAGGGCACGGACGTCGAGGCGTTCCAGGTCAAGCCGCACGCCATACAGGAGATCTGCAACAAGCAGCAGTTCGGCAGCGGCGACCGGCACTACCTGGGCGTCCAGTGGACCCTGTGGGACGGCCAGCTCGTCCTCACCATGATGATCACGGTGACCGTCCTCCACGAGACCCTGCGCATCGAGGTCACCGGCCACGCCCTCGGCCCGGTCAACCCGCTCTTCCACACCAAGCCGGCCGCCCCCACCAAGGAGGTCGCCAAGACCCTCAAGCCGTGGGAGAACCGCACGGTCAAGCTCCCCCTGGTCCCCACCGACGAGGTCGTACGGCTCGCCGTCCGCGCCCCGCTGACCTGGTTCGCGCCGACCCTGAACTGGCTCGGCGGCTCCATCGGCCTGCCCGAGCCCTTCGGTCTGCGGCACGCCTGGGCCGACCAGCCCTGGCGCCACCGCTTCATGGCCGACGACGCCCTGCGCGCAGCCACCCCGGTCCTCAGGGTGGTGCACTCCGCCGCGATCAAGGTGCTCAAGGAGAACGGCGTGGACACCGAGAAGTTCGGCGCCCGCTCCGCCTTCCTCAGCGGCCTGGTCCAGGACCCCGCGCCGAGGAAGGCCGACCTGTACGACGCGTGAGCCTCCGGCGGCTCAGCGGGAAGCACAGGCCGCCCGCCGCCCTCGCGGGTCAGCCCTGAACGGGCCCCGTCCTCGAACGCCGGACGGGCTGGACGGTGCCGAGCCCGTCAGACTGCGGGCCAGGCGTCCGCGAGCATCTTGCGGGTGTCGCCCAGCAGCTGCGGCAGCACCTTCGTCTGGCCCACCACCGGCATGAAATTCGTGTCGCCACCCCAGCGCGGCACGATGTGCTGGTGGAGGTGGGCCGCGATGCCCGCGCCCGCCACCGAGCCCTGGTTCATCCCGATGTTGAACCCGTGCGCCCCGGACGCCGTCCGCAGCGCCGTCATGGCCTGCTTCGTCAGCTCCGCCAGCTCGGCCGTCTCCGGACCGGTCAGATCGGTGTAGTCCGCCACGTGCCGGTACGGCACCGTCATCAGATGGCCGCCGTTGTACGGGTACAGGTTGAGCACCGCGTACACATGCTCACCCCGGCGGACGATCAGGCCGTCCTCGTCGGATTTCGCCGGGATCGAGCAGAACGGGCAGCCGTCGTCCGCGCCCGGACCGCTCGGCTTGTTCTCGCCCTGGATGTAGGCCATCCGGTGGGGCGTCCACAGGCGCTGGAACGCGTCCTGCGTCCCCACTCCGATCTGCTGCTCCGGCTCACTCGTCATGCAAGGCAGCATATGGCTTCGCTCGTTCGCGGCGTGTCGCCGGGGCGGCGGGATGGCTCCGGACGGCCAAGCTGGGCCGGTGGACCACGACAGAACCATGACCCGCTGGGAGCACCGGGCCGAGATGCCGCTCACCGTGGCATCCCTGACGTTCCTCGGTTCCTACGCGGCCCTCGTCCTCGCCCCCCGTCTCGGCACCGCCTGGGACGACACCTGGCTGGTGCTGCTGCTCGCCTGCTGGGCGCTGTTCGCCGTGGACTACGCGATGCGCTGGAAGCTCAGCGGTCAGGGCATGAGCTTCGTCCGCACCCACTGGCTGGACACCCTCGTCCTGCTCCTGCCGCTGCTGCGCCCGCTGCGGATCGTGCGGATCTACGAGGCCATGGAGCACCGGCGCGGCATGCCCCGGCTCCCGCTGTACGCGCGGGTCATCGCCTACTCGGGGATCTCCACCCTGCTGATGGGCTTCACCGGCGCGCTCGCGGTCTACCAGCAGGAGAAGGGCGCGCCGGCCTCACACATGCGGACCTTCGGCGACGCCCTCTGGTGGGCGTGCTCCACGCTGTCCACGGTGGGCTACGGCGACGTCGTCCCCGTGACGACGGGCGGCCGGGCCATCGCGGTGGCGATGATGGCGGGCGGCCTGGCCCTGCTGGGCGCGGTGACGGGGTCGTTCTCGTCGTGGCTGCTGCAGGTGTTCGCGCGGGAGGAGGACGACGAACCCCCGAGGCGGCACTGATGCCTCGGGGGTTCGTGCGGACTCGTCCGGGTCAGACCTGGACCCGCTCCGCCACGACCTTCTCGATCTTGGCGATGGCGTCCTCGAACGGGATGCCGTTCTCCTGCGAGCCGTCGCGGTAGCGGAAGGAGACGGTGTCCGCGTTCATGTCCTCGTCGCCGACGATGATCATGAACGGCACCTTCTGGCGCTGGGCGTTCCTGATCTTCTTCTGCATCCGGTCCGAGGAGGAGTCCACCTCGACCCGCAGACCCTTGCGCTTGGCCTCGGCCGCGAACTTCTCCAGGTACTCGACGTGCGCGTCCCCGATCGGGATGCCCACCGCCTGCACCGGAGCCAGCCACGCCGGGAAGGCACCCGCGTAGTGCTCCAGCAGCACGGCGAAGAACCGCTCGATGGAGCCGAACAGGGCGCGGTGGATCATCACCGGGCGCTGCTTGGAGCCGTCGGGGCCGGTGTACTCCAGGTCGAACCGCTCGGGCAGGTTGAAGTCGAGCTGGATCGTCGACATCTGCCAGGTACGGCCGATCGCGTCCTTGGCCTGGACGGAGATCTTCGGGCCGTAGAACGCGGCGCCACCGGGGTCGGGCACGAGCGGCAGGCCCTGCTTCTCGGCGACCTGACGCAGGGTCTCGGTCGCCTCCTCCCACGCCTCGTCGGAGCCGACGAACTTCTCCGGGTCCTTGGTGGACAGCTCCAGGTAGAAGTCGGTCAGACCGTAGTCGCGCAGCAGACCGAGGACGAAGGTGAGCGTCCGGTCCAGCTCCTCGGACATCTGCTCACGGGTGCAGTAGATGTGCGCGTCGTCCTGGGTGAAGCCGCGGGCACGGGTGAGGCCGTGCACGACGCCCGACTTCTCGTACCGGTACACGGTCCCGAACTCGAAGAGGCGCAGCGGCAGTTCACGGTACGAGCGGCCGCGCGCGTCGAAGATCAGGTTGTGCATCGGGCAGTTCATGGGCTTGAGGTAGTAGTCCACGCCCTCGTCGAGCTGCATGGGCGGGTACATGCCGTCGGCGTACCAGTCCAGGTGGCCCGAGGTCTCGAAGAGCTTCCCCTTCGTGGCGTGCGGGGTGTAGACGAACTCGTACCCCTCCTCCTCGTGGCGGCGCCGCGAGTAGTCCTCCATGACCCGGCGGATGATGCCGCCCTTGGGGTGGAAGACGGCGAGGCCGGAGCCGATCTGCTCCGGGATGGAGAAGAGGTCCAGCTCGCTGCCGAGCTTGCGGTGGTCGCGCTTCTCGGCCTCGGCGAGGAACTCCAGGTGCGCCTTCAGCTCGTCCTTGGAGGGCCAGGCGGTGCCGTAGATGCGCTGGAGCATCGGGTTCTTCTCGCTGCCGCGCCAGTAGGCGGCCGCGTTGCGCATCAGCTTGAACGCCGGGATGTTGCGGGTCGAGGGCAGGTGGGGACCCCGGCAGAGGTCCTTCCAGCACAGCTCGCCGGTCTTGGCGTCCAGGTTGTCGTAGATGGTCAGCTCGCCGGCGCCGACCTCGACGTCCGCGCCGTCGTCGGAGGAGGCCGAGCCCTTGAGCCCGATCAGCTCCAGCTTGTAGGGCTCGTCGGCCAGCTCCGCGCGGGCGTCCTCGTCGGAGACCACCCGGCGGGAGAACTTCTGGCCCCGCTTCTGGATCTCCTGCATCTTCTTCTCGATGGCCTTGAGGTCATCGGGGTGGAAGGGCTTCGCCACGTCGAAGTCGTAGTAGAAGCCGTCCTTGACCGGCGGGCCGATGCCGAGCTTGGCCTCGGGGAACAGCTCCTGCACGGCCTGGGCCATGACGTGGGCGGTGGAGTGACGCAGGATGTTGAGACCGTCCTCGGAGGAGATCTCGACGCCCTCGACCTCGTCGCCGTCGGACAGCTCGTAGGTGAGGTCCCTCAGCTCGCCCGCCACGCGCGCGGCGATGATCGAGCGCTCGCCCGGGAAGAGGTCGGCGGCGGTAGTGCCCGTCGTCACCACGCGCTCTTCCCGCTCGGAATCGCGTTGGATGATCACACGGACGTCTGACACCGGTCTCTCCTGACTGAAGGCTGAGTGCGGCGCCGTACCAGGAGCGCGCGCACAAGGGATCGTACCGACCCGCCCCCGCCGACCGCGAAACGGTTACTCTGCGTCGCCGTCTCCGTACGCCTCTCCGCATGCCTCCTCGAAGAAGTCGAGGTTCTCCTGGAGGGACTTCATCAGCCGGTCGCGCTCGGTCTCGTCGACCCGTACGGGGACGACCCCGGTGGCGCCGGTGAGCCTGCGGAAGCCGCCCCGGCGCTCCAGCCGGCCGCGCACGCGGACCGGGAGGCCGACGAGGTGCGCGTGGCCCGCGATCCGGTAGTCCTCCTCGCCGAGGGTGAGCCGAAGGTGCGGGACCTCGGCGCCCGCGAGCACCCGCAGCCGTACGGTGCCCGCGCCGCGCGGTCCGGATCGGCGCAGCCGGACGACGACACCGGTGACGCTGACGCTCTCGGAGGGTTCGGCGCGCAGGTAGCGGGCGCCCGCCGCCCGCAGGGCGGGGAGGTCGCCGGGTGAGAACTCGACGGGTCCGGCCGAGGCGGCGCAGCCGTCGGGGATGCCGGCCGCGGGTGCCCAGGCGATGGCGATGCGGGCGCCCTCGGTCCCTCGGACGAGGGCGGTGAGGGCCTCGGTGAGTTCGCGGCTGACACCGGCTTCCACCGCCCCGTCGAAGGCGTCCGTGTTTCCGGTGGCGCGCTGGTAGTCGATGGCCTCACGGGTGGCGTGCAGGGCGTGGTGGAGGCGGACGGTGAGGGGG
>NZ_MUNH01000599.1:0-672 GCF_002154615.1 Streptomyces recifensis | reverse complement strand
GGCCGGGGTCGGGCGCGGCGTCGCGCGGGGTGTACAGCGGCCGGGTGCGCAGCCCGTCCTCCAGCGTCGTGGACAGGGCGTCCTCGACTGCCGCGCCGGAGACTTCCTTGCCGGACTTGCGCAGGACACCCTCGACCAGGCGTTGCCACTGCTCATGCGTCGCGTCAGGGAACTCGGCGGCCAGTGAGAGCCCGTCGTCAGGCAGGACCGTCATGCTCGGATGTTAGGACAGGGTGCTCAGGTGACAGCAGAACGATGGCCTGTGACCTTCCCCTCGTTGCGGTTGTGATCCGAGCCTCCCGAGGGACCTTCCGGCGCCGTGTGCACGGCAGATGGGCCGGACGCCGGATCAGGGCTGTGTCGCACAGTGTGTCGTTGTTGGGCCGAACGGGTGACTTGGCGTAAGAATTGGCTGGTGCAGGCATCGAAAGCGAGTCAGGTCAGGGGGAGCCGGTGAGCCGTTACGACGTCACCGATGAACAGTGGGAAGGGCTCGCCCAGGTCGTGCCGCTGCGAGGCCGGGACGCATGGCCGTCCGCGGTCAGCCACCGGACGCTTCCCGACGCGGACACCGAGACGCGCCGCCGGTTCGTCGTCCTGCGGGTCAACGTCTTCGCGGACGCCCGCGACGTCGCCGAGACCCTGATGGCGGGGGTGCCGGTGCTGCTGGAC
>NZ_MUNH01000598.1:0-4609 GCF_002154615.1 Streptomyces recifensis | reverse complement strand
ATTTCCTCGGTGCTTTCCAGGTTTTCACTTCGGCGTTTCCGCTTCCGTCTTTCCTTTCCGGCGGTCCAAACTCTAGCAGGGTTTTTCCGTGTCCCTGACCAGTCGATCGCAGGCATGCGAGAACTGATCCCGAGATAGGATCTGACGAGTTTGGGTGCTGCCGAGGGTGAGCGCGCTGTCGCGCCGCCCGGTCTCAGGCAGGACGATGACTGTACACAAGTCCTGGCGACGACGCAAACCCCCGAAGATGGTGGTCTAGACCACTAGCTGCTAACTTCTCTGGGGAACCGCCACCTACCCCACTCCCTGGGAGGCCCCCCATGACCAACGTGACGTCCCCCCTCGCCGGACGCGCCATCGGACTGGCCAACGTGCCCGATCCGGTCTTCTCCGGGGCCATGGTGGGCCCCGGTACCGCGATCGACCCGGTGCGTGAGCCCTCCGAGGTCGTGTCCCCTGTGGACGGCGTCGTCGTCTCCCTGCACCCGCACGCGTTCGTCGTGGTCGACGAGAGCGGGCACGGTGTGCTCGTGCACCTCGGCATCGACACGGTCCAGCTCAACGGCGAGGGCTTCGAGCTGCTCGTAAACAAGGGGGACACCGTCGCACGCGGCCAGGCCGTGGTGCGCTGGGACCCGGCCGCGGTCGAGACCGCCGGCAAGTCCCCCATCTGTCCCGTCGTCGCGCTCGAGGCCACGGCCGAGTCCCTCGCCGAGCTGCGCGAGACCGGTGACGTGAAGACCGGCGACAGCCTCTTCTCCTGGTCCTGATCTCCTTGTCCTGACGGCTCGGCCGTCCTACGGCATGTACGACAACCAACGCGGTGGCGGGGGCCACCGCATTAGCGGAGACGGTGAGATGGAGACAACGCTGCGAGGCGTCGGTGTGAGCCACGGTGTGGCGATCGGCGAGGTCAGGCACATGGGGACGGCCGTGCTGGAGCCGCCGGCCAAGCAGATCCCTCCGCAGGACGCGGAGCGCGAGCAGGGCCGTGCCCGGCAGGCCGTGGACGCCGTGGCCGCCGACCTGACGGCACGCGGCAACCTGGCAGGCGGCGAGGCGCAGGCCGTGCTGGAGGCCCAGGCCCTGATGGCCCAGGACCCTGAGCTGATGTCCGACGTGGAGCGGCGGATCGCCGTGGGCAGTACCGCCGAACGCGCGGTGTACGACGCGTTCGCGGCGTACCGCGAGCTGCTGGCCAATGCCGGTGAGTACCTGGCGGGTCGGGTCGCCGACCTGGACGACGTGCGCAACCGCATCGTGGCGCGGCTGCTCGGGGTGCCGATGCCGGGTGTGCCGGACAGCGACCACCCCTATGTACTGGTGGCCCGTGACCTGGCCCCCGCCGACACCGCGCTGCTGGACCCGGCGCTGGTGCTGGGCTTCGTGACCGAGGAGGGCGGGCCGACCAGCCACAGCGCCATCCTGGCGCGGGCGCTCGGGGTGCCGGCCGTGGTCGCGCTGCCCGGCGCGGGTGAGCTGCCGGAGGGCACGGTCATCGCGGTCGACGGCAGCTCGGGCGACATCTTCGTGAACCCGACCGGCGAGACGACGGCGCGGCTGGAGGCCGCCGCCGCCGAGCGCAAGGCGGCGCTGGCCGCGTCGAGCGGTCCCGGTGTGACGGCAGACGGGCACAAGGTGCCGCTGCTGGCCAACATCGGCGGTCCGGCGGACGTGCCGGCCGCGCTGGAGGCCGGGGCCGAGGGTGTGGGTCTGTTCCGTACCGAGTTCCTGTTCCTGGACGACAGCAAGAACGCGCCGTCCGAGGAGAAGCAGGTGACGGCCTACCGGCAGGTGCTGGAGGCGTTTCCCGAGGGCCGGGTCGTGGTGCGGGTGCTGGACGCGGGTGCGGACAAACCGCTGGAGTTCCTGACGCCGGCCGACGAGCCGAACCCGGCGCTCGGCGTGCGGGGGCTGCGGACGCTGCTGGACCACCCGGAGGTGCTGCGGACGCAGCTGACCGCGCTGGCGAAGGCCGCCGAGGGGCTGCCGGTGCACCTGGAGGTCATGGCGCCCATGGTGGCGGACCGTGCCGACGCCAAGGCGTTCGCGGACGCCTGCCGGGAGGCGGGGCTGCACGCCAAGTACGGCGCGATGGTGGAGATCCCGTCGGCCGCGCTGCGGGCGCGGTCGATCCTGCGGGAGGTCGAGTTCGTGTCGCTCGGCACGAACGACCTGGCGCAGTACACCTTCGCGGCGGACCGGCAGGTGGGCGCGGTGTCGCGGTTCCAGGACCCGTGGCAGCCCGCGCTGCTCGACCTGGTCGCGCTGTCCGCCGAGGCGGCGCGGGCCGAGGGCAAGAGCTGCGGGGTGTGCGGTGAGGCCGCGTCCGACCCGCTGCTGGCCTGTGTGCTGACGGGTCTGGGTGTCACCTCCCTGTCGATGGGTGCGGCGTCGATCCCGTACGTGCGGGCGACGCTGGCGAAGCACACGCTGGCGCAGTGCGAGCGGGCCGCGGCGGCCGCGCGTGCGGCGGACAGCGCGGACGAGGCGCGGACGGCGGCGCAGGCGGTGCTGTCGGGCGAGTAGCCGGTACCGCGCGCACGTCGGTGTGCGCGTGGGCTCGTGGCGGTCAGGGGCGTCCCATCCTTCGGGTGGGGCGCCCCTGGCGCGTCTCAGTGGTGGTGTCCGCGGTCTTCCTGGTCGTCGTCCGCGAGGTCGGGGGCCGCGCGGTAGTCCACGCCTGACTCGGGGGCGATGAGGTCGCCGGTGTCGATGTCGGTGCAGTAGGCGTCGAAGACCTCGGAGGCGGTGAGCGGCTGGAGGTGTCCGGCGCGCAGGCGCCAGCCGTGGACGCGGTCGGGGCGGTCGGGAGCGCTGATGCGGATGACGAGGCCGCCGGGGCTGCGGGTGGCGAGGCCAAGGGCGAGGACGCTGGTGAATTCGAGTGCCTCGGCCTGGTCGGGTTCGGCGGTCCCGTGGGCGTCGGGGTCGGCGTGGAGCACGGCGACGAGGGTTTCGGGTGGTCCGGCGACGCTGCACACCAGGTGCTGGGCGCCGGGGGGCGCGGTTTCCAGGACGCGGGCGAGCAGGGCGGACGCGCGGATGAAGGCGGCGCGGCCGATGTCCTCGCCGCAGGTGGCGCAGGGGCCGAGGCGGCTCAGGAGGGTGGTGGCGTATTCCCAGGTGGCCTGGCGGACGGCTTCGCCGACGAGGGCGGGCAGGAGTGCGGTGAGGGGTTCGCCCTCATAGGGGATGGTGGGGCCGAGGGCGGCGAGTTCGGCGGTGAAGCGGCTGCGGCTGGCGGGGGCGTCGGGGTCGATGCCGGTGGCGGTGCAGAACTCGGCGTACTCCTCGGGGTCGAAGAGGGCGAGTGCGGTGTGACTGCCTTGGGCGGCACGGGCTTTGAGGACGGCTTCCATCTGGCGCAGGTAGGTGGTGTGGTCGTCGAAGGTGAAGCTGCGGTAGCGCCGCATGGCGCGGAAGTCGTGTTCGTCGGTGAGCAGGCCGACGGTGCCCGCGATCTCGCGGCGCAGGACGCGTCGCATGGTCTGGTGGTCGGTGTGCGCCATGGTTTTCCCCCTGTGTGTGCGCTGTCGATCAGTGCTCACTCACCGTAACCGCGGGCACTGACAACGGGGGCGGGCGGAGCCGGGCGCGGACCAGGCGGTGCTGGAGTCCGCAGGTGAGGGCGATGGTGGTGCCGAGGGCGGTCCAGCCGAGGGGGCCGAGGGTGAGGGCGGCGGTGACGGCGAGTGGGCCGAGGGAGCGCTGGGCGGCTTGGGCCAGGCCGTGGACGCCGAGGTAGCTGCCCTGGGCGTCGTCGGGGGCGAGAGCGACGGAGAGTTCCCAGGAGACGGTGGCGTGCAGCATCTCGGCGAGGGTGAAGAGGATGGCCGAGGCGGTGAGCAGGCAGGTCGCGCCGAACAGGGGAACAAGGCGTTACCGACGGCGCGTTGGCGCCGGGAGCGGTGTTGCCTCCGGTGCGGCGGCTGGCGGAGGAGCGCCCGCCCAAGGTGCCCGAGGGGCTGCGGGACCTGGCGGGTGGGCATCCCGATCCGGCGCTGCGGCCGGCGCTGGTGCCGCCCTCGCGCCTCTCCCCCGGTGTCCGCTCGCACCGTTCGAGTCCCCGGCTCGCGCGGCTGGAGAGCGCGGTGTGGGAGTGGATCGGCGCCGACGGGGTGCCGGTGGAGCAGGTGACGTTCGCGCACGGGGCGCTGGACTTCGTCGGCCGGGTGCTCTCGGCCCAGCTGCGGCCGGGGGACGCCATGGCGATGGAGGACCCCGGTTATCACCATCTGCTGGACCTCGTCGCGGCGTTGGGGCTGCGCCCGGTGCCGGTCGCGGTGGACGGCGAGGGGATGCGCCCGGAGGAGCTGCGGGGCACGCTGCGGGCCGGGGTGCGCGCGGTGGTGCTCAGTCCACGGGCGCAGAATCCGCTCGGCGGGGCCTTCTCACCGGCGCGCCGGGACGCACGGGCCGAGGTGCTGCGGGAGGCGCCGGAGGTGCTGGTGCTGGAGAACGACCACGCGTCCGACGTCTCCAGTGCGCCCCTCGCGCGGCTGGTGGGTCGCGGCCGGGGCGCGGTTCCGGCTGGCGTCGGCGCCGGGGGTGCGGATCACCACGGCGGAGCTCCGACCGCCGGAGGCGGTGCGGCTGGCCTCGGACT
>NZ_MUNH01000597.1:0-9133 GCF_002154615.1 Streptomyces recifensis | reverse complement strand
CGCCCTCGCCTCGGCGCTGGGCGGTGACACCGGCGCGGACCTCGCCGCCTGGCTGGACGCGCGTCTGCGCTGGGAGGAGCTGCGGGGCGCGGGCGAGACGGTGCTCGGTGCCGCGCTGGCCCGCACCCGTGCCGCGCTGCGCGGGCTGGCGCTGGACGACCGGCTGCGCCGGGGTCTGCTGCTGGCCTCGCCCACGCTGGAGGAGCGGCTCGACGCGTTCGCCGCCGACCGGTCCCCGGCGCCGGGCAAGCGGGCCCGGAAGATGGAGCGTTCGCTGCTGTCGTACGTGTACCGGACCGCCTGCAAGACCAGCCCGTTCAGCACGCTGACCGCCGTGGCGCTCGGCAGTTTCGCGGAGGGGGGCGACCTGACGGAGGTGGGCGACGACTGGACGAGCCACCCCCGGCTCAACGTGGTCGTCCTCACCCGGCTCGCCGAGCTGATCGTGGCCGACCCCGCGCGCCGGGCCGACCTGCCGGTGGCACCGGCCTCGGGCTGGACGCGGGACGACGACCGGGTGCGCTATGTCCGGCGGGCGGTCACGGCCGGGGACGACAGCGCGCCGGTCAGTTTCGACGCCGCCCAGGACCGGCTGTTCTTCCTGCGCCGGCAGGGCGCCCTCGACGGGATGCTGACGCTGCTGCGCGACACCGACGGCACCCTGACCCACGGTGACCTGGCCCGCTGGCTGGCCGCCACCACGGGTGCCGGCGAGGAGGAGGCGGGGCACTATCTCACGGCGCTGCGTGAACTGGGCATGCTCCAGCTCCCGTTGCTCGACTCCGGCGTGCACAGCCCCGACCCGCTGCGCGCCTTCCAGCGGGCGTTGCGGAGCCTGGGGGTGGAGTGGGCGGACACGGTCGCCGCCCGGCTGGACGGCCCGGCGGAGGCGGTCGCGCGGTACGGGGACGCCGATGTGCCCGCCCGGCGCGCTCTGCTGGCCGGACTCCGTACCGAACTCGCCGCTCTGCAGACCGACCTGGGTGCCGAACGGCCCGTCCTGCCACAGACGCTGCTGTACGAGGACGTGTCGGCCGGTACCACCGGCGCGCCGCTCGCCGAGTGGGCCGAGCCGGTCGCCGCGCCGTTGCGGTCGATCGGCCGGGTGCTGCCCGCCTTCGACGTGGCGCTGCCCCAACGGCTGACCCTGAAGGGCTTCTTCGTCGCCCGGTACGGGCGCGGCGGCCGCTGCGAGGACCTGCTGCGGCTGGTCCACGACTTCCACGAGGACATCTTCCGCCAGTACCTCCAGTTCACCGCGGCCAAGGACGGCCACCTCCCGGACGGCAGCCACGCCCCGGAGGAGAACTGGCTCGGCGTCCCGGAGATCACCTCCGTCGACCGGGCCCGCGCCACCCTCACGGCCCGGATGCGGGAGCGCTGGGCCGAACTACCGGTGAGCGCTGAGGAGTTCGTACTCGACGACGTGACCGTGGACGAGATGGCCGAAGCGCTCGGCACCGCCGCGCCCGCGTTCCGCCCGCAGAGCCACTTCCTCCAGCTCGCCCGCCGCGAGGACGGCCCGCTGGCCGTGCTGAACAACTCCTACGGCGGCCTCTGCTTCCCCTTCACCCGCTTCACGCACTGCTTCGACGGCGCGGACGGCCCCGGACTCACCGACTCGCTGCGCAACACGCTGCGTTCGGTGCTGCCGCCCCGCGCGGTCCTCGCCGAGGTGACGGCCGGTGCCGCGACCACCAACCTCAATCTGCACGGGCGGCTGACCGACTACGAGATCGTCTGCCCCGGCGAGAACAGCACCGCCCCCGAACAGGGCCGCCTCCACCTGGACGACCTGTACGCCGTGCACGACGAGACCGAGGACCGGTTGCTGCTGCGTTCGCGGCGCCTGGACCGCGAGGTCGTCCCGGTGTACCTCGGCTATCTGGTGCCGATGGTGCTGCCCGAGATCCCGCGCACCCTGCTGCTGTTCTCGCCCACCTCCCGCTCGGTGCCGGACGTGTGGCGCGGGGTGCCGGCCGGGGAGGCGACGGAGGGCGTCACCCGGCGCCCCCGTGTCCGCCACCACGCGCTGGTGCTCCAGCGACGGTCCTGGACCGTCGCCGACGGCCACCTCCCGCTGCGGGCGCCCGGCGCCACGGACGCCGACTGGTATCTCGCCTGGCACCGCTGGCGGGTCCGGCACGGCCTGCCCGTCCGTGCCTTCGCCACCGTCCACGAGGAGACGGGGGACGGGCAGGGCGCCGCCTGGTTCGGCGGGTCCAAGCCGCAGTACGTCGACTTCGAGAGTCCGCTCTCGCTCACCGCCCTGGAAGGGCTCCTCGCCGGAAAACGGGCCCGGACCGTCTTCGAGGAGATGCTCCCCGCCGAGGACGAACTGCACGTCACCTCACCGCGCGGACGGCACGTGGCCGAACTCGCCGTCGAACTGCTGCCCGTACCGGCCGCCCGAACCGAAGAGGACGCCACCCGATGACGACCGCTCCCACCGAAGCCTCGGCCGTGCCCGCTCAGGCGCCCGGCGAGTGGCTGGCCGTGCACGTCTTCTACGCGGCCAGCCCCCGCCCGCTGCTCGTCCAGTGCGTCCGCCCGCTGGTCGACGCCCTCACCCAGGAGGGCCTGCTCGCCGGGTACTTCTTCATCAACTACTGGCTGGAGGGCCCGCATCTGCGCCTCCGTCTGAAACCGGCCCGCGCCGCCGACGCCCCCGTGGTCCGGGAGCGGGCGCATGCCGCGCTGGAGACGTTCCTGCGCGAGCGCCCCGCGCTGTACGAGGTGAGGGACGGCTTCTTCGCCGACCTCTACGAGACCCTGTTCGCCCTGGAGTTCGGCGAGGAGGAGCGCGCCGAGTACCTGGGCCCGGACGGCCGGATGGTGCTGCGCCCCAACAACTCCTTCGAGGACCGCCCGTACGAGCCCGAGTACGGCAAGTACGGCGGCCCGGCCGGGATCGAGCTGGCGGAGTGGCACTTCCAGCACTCCAGCGACCTGGTCATCGAGGCCGCCCGCTCGATGAACCTGCACCTGCGCACCGTACTGCTCGGGCTGTCGGCCCAGCTGATGACGGTGATGGCCGGCACGTTCCTCCGGGACGACGAGGCCCTGCTGTCCTTCCTGGACCGCTACCACACCTTCTGGAACCGGGCTTTCTCCAGCACCAACTACACCGCCGACGACGGCTACGACCGCGCGTACACCGCGATGGGCGCGAGCCTGCCGGGCCGGTTCCGGGACATCCGGGCGGCGGTCGCGGCGGGCGAGACCGGGCGGCTCCCGGCGTTCCTGCGCGGCTGGGCCGAGCACTGCGCCGAGCTGCGCGACCGGGCGACCGGGCTGACCCGCGACGGCGCGCTGGTGTTCCGCTCCTGGGACGGCACCCGCGACCTGCGCCCCACCGACCCGGCCCAGGCACTGCCGATGCTGCTCTCGCCGTATCTGCACATGACCAACAACCGGCTCAGCACGACCGTGCGCGACGAGGCGTTCCTGTCGTACGTGCTCGGCCGCGCCCTCAGGGACTGCGGCGCGCGGGGCGCCGAGGCCGACGCGGGCGACTCGCTGGCGGGCTGGCGCCGTGGGGGTGAGGGGTGACCACCGGGACGTTCCTGGCCAGTCGCCCCAGGGTGCGCCCCGACCTGGTGGCGGGGCCCCGGCTGGTGCGCGGTGCGGCCCG
Organism: Streptomyces recifensis; assembly: GCF_002154615.1. Lineage (NCBI taxonomy): Bacteria > Bacillati > Actinomycetota > Actinomycetes > Kitasatosporales > Streptomycetaceae > Streptomyces > Streptomyces recifensis. The sequence continues at coordinate 5,499 of NZ_MUNH01000597.1, read as the reverse complement.
TATCCATCTGCTGAAGGACCCGCGTACGGGGCGGCGGCTGGAGCTGGGGCCGAAGGAGCACTTCCTGATCACCCGGCTGGACGGTTCCCGCACGCTGGAGGAGATCGGCGGGGAGTACGCGGGTGCGTTCGGTGCCCGGCTCGGGGAGGCGCAGTGGGGGCAGTTGCTCCGGCTGCTGCACGGCCGGGGCCTGCTGGAGGGCTCCCCCGCCCCGGCCGCGGCGCCCCCGGCCGGGCCGGAGCGGCCGCCGAACGGGATTCTGGCCGGGCGGACCCGGATGGTGGCGGACGCGCCCGCGCTGATGGACCGGCTGCACCGGCTCACCGCGCCCGCGCGCCGGCCGGCCGTGCTCGCGGTGCTGACGGCGCTGGCGGTCGGCGTGTTCGTCGCCGTGGTCGTGCAGGCCGGGACGCTGTGGCGGCAGACGGAGGAGACGGCGCGCCAGCCGGTGCTGCTGTTCGCGATCGGCTGCGTGCTGTGGTGCGGGCTGGCCCTGCACGAGCTGGCGCACGGGCTGTTCGCGCGGGCCTGGGGCGGGCGGGTCACGGAGATCGGGCTGCGCTGGATCTGCTTCGCCACCTACCTGTACTGCGAGGTGGAGGACGTCCAGTTCCTCGGCGGCCGGGCCCGGAAGGTCGCCACGGCGTGCGCGGGCGTCTTCGCCAACCTGCTGTTCCTGGTGCCGTTCTACGGCGTGTGGGCGCTGCTCCCCTCCGGCGCAGAGGCCCGGCCCGCGCTGGGCGCGCTGCTGCTGCTCGGCACCGTCCTCGGCGTGGCCAACCTCCTCCCGCTGCCCCCGCTGGACGGCTACAAGGCGCTCGGCCACGCGCTCGGTGTCACCGCCCTGTCCGAGGCCGCCCGCACCTTCACCGGCCTCGCGGTGCGCGGGCTGCTCCGACGCGGCCCCGGCCTCGGTGCGTACCCGGCGCGCCTGCGGCTGCTGTACGGCGGGTTCGCGCTGCTGACGGCGGTGCAGAGCGCGGCGCTGCTCGTGCTGTGCGGGGCGGTGCTGCGCACGATGCTGCCGGACGGCTCGGCGGTGCTCGCCTGGTCGCTGCCGCCCGCGCTGCTCGCCGCCGTCCTGCTGCTGTGGGTGCTGGGCGGTCTCGGCCGGCGCCTGCGGGACCGGCGTACCACCGGGGCGGCTCCGGCCGCCTCCTCCACCTCCGAGCCGGGGCGACACGTCCCGCCCGCCGTACAGCAGTTGAGGAAAGGCGAGATGAGCACACCCGACAGCAGCACGGAGGCCGCCCCGCGCGGCACCGCTACCGAGACCGTCGTCGCCCTGGAGGGCGTCTGCAAGCGCTACGGGGAGGTGACGGCGCTGGACGGTGTCTCCCTGGAAGTGCGCCACGGTGAGTTCTTCGGCATCCTCGGGCCGAACGGCGCGGGGAAGACCACCCTGGTGGAGATCGTGGAGGGCATGCGGGAGGCCGATTCCGGCACGGTGACCGTCTTCGGTCGAAGTCCCTGGCCGCGCGACATCGCGCTGCTGGCCCGGATCGGCGTCCAGACCCAGGCGTCGGCGTTCTTCGCCCGGCTGACGGCCGCCGAGCATCTGCGCACGGTGGCCGCGCTGTACGGCATGGCGCCGCAGGCCGCGAAGACGGCGCTGGAGCGGGTCGGGCTGACCGAGAAGGCGAACGCCCGGATCGACCATCTCTCCGGCGGCCAGCGGCAGCGGCTCGCGGTGGCCACCGCGCTGCTCAACGAACCGGAGCTCATCTTCCTGGACGAACCGACGGCCGCCCTCGACCCGGAGGCCCGCCGTGAACTGTGGGAGCTGCTGCGGTCGTTGCGCTCGGAGGGGCGGACGATCATCTGCACCACCCACTACCTGGACGAGGCCGAGGCGCTGTGCGACCGAGTGGCGATCATCGCCGGGGGCCGGGTCGTCGCGCTGGACTCGCCCCGCAGCCTGATCCGCGCCCTGGCCGCGCCGACCCGCCTGCTGGTGCCCGCCGACAAGCTCTCCCCCGAGGCGGCGCTCGCGCTGGCGGGTGTGGACCGGGCCACCGTGCAGGGCGCCGACCTGGCCATCGAGACGACGGTGCCCAACCGGGTGCTGCCCGCGCTCGGCGACCTGGTGGACATCGACTCGGTCTCCGTGCGCACCCCCACCCTCGAAGACGCCTACCTCTCACTGACCGGCACCGGATCGGAGCACCACCGTTGAGCGCCTACGCCGCACTGACCAGGGCCACCTATGTCGCGAGCGTGCGCGACAAGACGACCCTCTTCTTCACCTTCGCCTTCCCGCTCGCCTTCCTGGTGCTGTTCGGCCTGATCTTCCAGGGCGACAAGGTCGACGGCGGACTGGCCTCCATCAACTACATCGCGCCGGGCGTGCTGTCCTGGGGCGTGGGCAACGCTGCCGTGTTCTCGGTGGGGTTCGCGCTGATGCAGTGGCGCCGGGACGACCTGCTCCGGCTGATCTGGCGCACCCCGACCCCGCTGCGCACCCTGCTGGCCTCGCGCTGGACGGTGGCGATGGGGGTGGCGCTGACGCAGACTGTGCTCTTCACCGCCGTCGCGCTGCTGCCCTTCTTCGGGCTGGAGCTGATGGGCCCGTGGTGGGCGGCGCTGCCGCTGCTGGTGCTGGGAGTGACCGCGTTCCTCGCCATGGGGCTGGTGGTCGGCAGTCTGGCGGACACCCCGGAGGCGGTCGCGGCCATCGCCAACCTGGTGATGGTGCCGATGGCGTTCCTGTCCGGTTCGTTCTTCCCGGACGACCTGATGCCGGGCTGGCTGCGCACCGCCGCCAAGGTGCTGCCGCTGCACTACCTCAACGACGGTCTCACCGACGCCATGGGCGGCCGGGGCGACCTGGGCGACATCGCGCTGGACTGCGCGGGCCTCGTCGTGTTCGCCCTGGTCTTCGGGGTCGTCGCCACCCGGATCTTCCGCTGGAGCAACCGGACATGACGACCACGACGACGGCGCTCGAGACCGCGCGGGCCGACCTCCACTCCCGGCTGGCGGCGCGCGCCACCGCCGCCGGGCTGCCCACGCCCGCCGTCTCCCGGATCGGCGACACCAACGTGCTCGGCGAGAGCGGGCTCCCCGCCGGCCCGGCCACCGTGCACCTGACCGCGCAGGCCGTGCTGCTCGGCCCCTGGGGCGGCACTCCGGCGGCCGGTCCGGCCTGCGGGACCTGTCTGGCGATGCGCCGCCAGCGGCTGCGCACCCGTACCGAGCGGGAGGCACTGGAGACCGGTACGGAGACCACGGCGGCCGGGGCCTGGCCGGTGCTGCCGGACCACACGGTGGACGCGGTGTGGTCGCTGCACCGGCTGATCGCCTCCGGCGCCGCCCGGCACACCGCCGAGGGCCCGGACGCCGAGCTGCCCCGGGTCACGGAGCTGGACCTGGAGACGCTGCGGGTACGGACCTTCCCGCTGCTGCCGGAGCCGATGTGCCCGTGCTGCCGTCCCTGCACCGAGGAGGCGGTCTCGCGCGCGGCTGCGGAAGCCACGCTGCCCGCCCCGGCCCCGCTGCCCAAGCCGCGCCCGGACTCGTACCGGCTGCGCCGGGCGTCGGACCACCCGCTGCCGGTGAAGGCGCTGGCCAACCCGGTGTGCGGGGTGCTGGGCGGCGGCACCTGGGTCGACGTCACCTCCCCCACCACCGCGCCGGTCGCGGGCAGCGTCTTCATGCGGGGGTACGCCGGTCTCACCGACGTCACCTGGAGCGGCCAGGCCAACTCCTTCGCGGACAGCCGCGACCTGGCCTTCCTGGAGGGCCTGGAGCGGTACGCGGGCACTCATCGCCGGCACCGTGCGCCGGTGGTGACGGCCTCCCTGGAGGAGCTGGGCGACCGCGCCCTCGATCCGCGCAGCTGCGGGCTGTACAGACCGCGCACCTACGCCGAGGACCCCATGGTCGAGCCCTTCGACCCGGCCCGGCCGATCCCGTGGGTCACCGGCTGGTCGATGCGGGACGGCCGCCCGGTGCTGGTCCCGGCCCGGCTCGTCTACTACAGCGCGGGCACGGCCGCCGACAACTTCGTCTTCGAGTGCTCCAACGGCTGTGCGACCGGCAGCAGCTGGGAGGAGGCGGTCTTCTTCGGCCTGCTCGAACTGATCGAGCGGGACGCCTTCCTGCTGGGCTGGTACGGCGATCTCCCGCTCCCCGAGATCGACCTGGACTCGGTGCGCTCGCCGGGCGTGCGGGCGATGGTGGCACGGGCCGCGCTCCAGGGCTACGACGTGCACGTCTTCGACAACCGGGTGGATCTTCCGGTGCCCGTCGTCACCGGGCTCGCGGTCCGCCGCGACGACGCGCCGGGCTCCCTGGCCTTCGCGGCGGGCGCCTCCTTCGACCCGGAGACGGCCGTGGAGTCCGCGGTCTCCGAGATCCTCACCTACATCCCGCACCTGCCGGGCCAGGTGGCCGAACGGCCCGCCGAACTCATTGCCATGGCGGAGGACTTCGACCTGGTGAAGCGTCTCCCCGACCACGCGGCGCTGTTCGGGCTGCCCGCGATGCGCGCACACGCCACCGGCTATCTCAAGCCGCCCCGCACGGCTCCGCTCGACGAGCTGTTCGCCGGCTGGGAGGAGCGGCGGCCGCGCACCGGCGACCTCCGTGACGATCTGCTGCTGGTGCGGGACCTGCTGGGCGAGGCGGGCTGCGAGGTGATCGCCGTCGACCAGACCACGCCCGAACAGCGGCGCATGGGACTGCGCACGGTGGCCACGCTGGCTCCGGGGCTGCTGCCGATCGACTTCGGGTGGCTGCGGCAGCGGGCTCTCACCCTGCCGAGGCTGCGTACCGCTCCGTACCGGGCGGGCATGGTTTCGGCGCCGCTGCGGGAGGAGGAGTTGCGGCGGGTGCCGCATCCGTTCCCGTGAGCGGGGCAGGCGTTCTGCTCGTCGGTGCGCGGGCCGTGAAGGGGCCCGCGCACACCGGCGGTCCCCGGCGCGCCGAGGCGGGCCGGGGACCGTGGGTGCGAACGCCCGGGTCAGGCGGTGCAGGAGGTGGTGCTGGTGGTGCTGGAGCAGGTGCTGGTGGAGGAACAGCTCGTGGACGAACCGAGCATGACCTCGCTGGCGTCCGAGTAGTCGGTGATCTCGAAGGTCTCCGACTCCAGGTCCAGGATCTCCTGGGCGAGGGAGGCGAGGGTGTTGTCAGCCATGGTGGCTCCTTCCGGGTCAGGTGACCTGCGGCCGGCCGGGACGGCCCCGTCCGGTGGTGCGCTGAACCAGCCGGAGGAGCGCGCCCCCCGACATCTCCCTTTCTACGCGCGTCCGGCACCAACTCCCTGACCGATGGCTGTCACTTCGCTGACACCCCCGTACGACGACCCCTTGGAGCCCCCGCCGTGAGCAGCGACCAGTCCCCTCCGTCCGTGACCGTGGGCGGTGGTGTGCCGCCCGGTCTGGACGCCCTGCTGCCGTCCACCGCCGAGCTGTATCTCGACCTGCACCGGCACCCCGAGCTGTCCGGCGCGGAGGAGCGCACCGCCGCCCGGTTCGCGGACCGGCTCGCGGCCGACGG
>NZ_MUNH01000596.1:0-4296 GCF_002154615.1 Streptomyces recifensis | reverse complement strand
CGACGCCCACCCGGAAGCCGAGGGCGCCGAGGCCGGCCGCGATCTCGTACCCGATTCCCTTGTTCGCGCCGGTGACCAGCGCGGTCTTCGCTTCGCTCATGTCTCGATGCTCGCTCGCCGAGCGGGGGTGGTGCCAACACCGATGCGGTGGGCTGTGATACCCGGCGGGTATGACCGGGTCTACGCTTCGGACATGGAGGCGTTGGAGACCCGTGAGCTGCGGTATTTCATGGCCGTCGCGGAGGAGCTGCACTTCGGCCGTGCCGCCGAGCGGCTCGGCATGGCCCAGCCGCCGCTGTCGCGGGCGATCCAGCGGCTGGAGCGGCGCCTCGGGGTCGTGCTGCTGGCCCGCGACCGCCGGGGCGTCTCCCTGACCGGCGCCGGTGAGGTGCTGCTGCACGAGGGCCGGGTGGCGCTCGACGCGGCCACCGCCGCCGCCCGCCGCACCCGCCGCGCGGGCGACGCCGGCGGTGCGGGCGGCACCCGTGACCGCCTGGTGCTGGCGGTGAAGGCCGCGGCCTCCCACGACCTGCTGCAGAAGCTCCTCGGCGCCTATGCGGCCGAGCCCGGCGCGGCCGAGATCGAGGTGCTGCCCAGCGGGATGTGCGAGCAGGAGGAGATGCTGCGCGACGGCCGCGCCGACGTGGCCCTGATGCACGCCCCGTTCAACTCCCTCGCCGGGTTCGACCACGAGGAGCTGATGAGCGAGGGGCAGATCGCCGTACTGCCCGCCGGGCACCCGCTCGCCGCCCGCGCGACCCTCACCCTGGCCGACATCACCGATGTGCCCGGCCTGCCGCACGCCCGCTGGCCCCGCGACGGCTCGTATCCACCGGGGCCGGGCCCCGAGATCCACGACCAGACCCAGTTGGCCCAACTGATCGCGCTGGGCCGCACGATGGCCGTCTTCCCCGAGTCCGCCCGCGCCTGGCTGTGGTCCGAGCACGCCGCCGTACCCCTCACCGACGCGCCCCCGGTCGTCACCCACATCGCCTGGCCCGCGCACAGCCGCTCGGTCGCCCTGGCCGGTCTGATCCGTACGGCGACCCGGCTCTGACGGTGCCAGACTGGTCGTGTGACGGACCCGGACCGGCGGCTTGAGCAGACCATCATGCGCCTGCTGGAACAGCGCGCCGACACCTCCTCGATCTGCCCCTCCGACGCTGCCCGCGCGGCCTACGAGGGTGACGACGACGGCTGGCGGGACCTGATGGAACCGGCCCGCCGGGCGGCCTGGCGGCTGGTCGCGGCCGGTGAGGTCGAGGTGACCCGCTCCGGGCAGCCGGTCCAGGAGTCCGAGGCGCGCGGGCCCGTCCGCATCCGCCGCGCACGCCGGTGACGCGCCCCCTCCTCCCGACGGCCTGGGGTCAAACTCCCCTGGTTTGCCCTACCGTTGGCGCATGGCTCTGCATCACCACAGTGACCGGCCGTGGCGTGTGCGAGTGGACGACGAGGAGCGCAGGCCCTGTGGCGCCGGAGTGCTGCTGGACGACCGGCACGTGCTGACCTGCGCCCATGTGGTGCGGGACGCCGGGGCGGCGCCCGGCGGCACCACGTCCCGCCTGCGGATCACCAGCGTGGCGTGCCGCCCGGAGTGGAGCCGTACCGCCTACGTGGCGCCGGGCACCTGGGTGCACGAGGAGGGCACGCAACGCGGGGACGTGGCACTGCTCGAACTCGACGAGCCGGCCGGATGCGGCATCCGGACCAGGCTGTGGAAGGCGCCCATCTCCGGCGGCACGGTCCAGGTGTACGGGTTCCCGCGGGACGCGCCGTTCGGCATGGGCGCCGACGCCCGGCTGGCGGGGTCCGGTCACCGGCAGGGCGAGTGGGGCCAGTTGAGCCGGATGCGCGAGGGCGTCCCCTGGATCGAGCCGGGGTACTCCGGCGCGGGCGCGATGGCGGTGGGCGGGGAGTTCGACGGCCATGTGATCGGCATCGTGGTGGCCGACTACGTCAACGGCGACGAGAAGGCGGCCTGGATGCTGCCGACCGAGACGATCCTCCGGTACCTCCCCACGATCGAGGAGTTCACCGGCGGCGACCGCAACGACGAACTGGGTGCCACACGCGGCGAGTTGCCCGCTGACGTCCTCGGTGACCCGCTGCGGCTGGCGCTGACCCAGGAGCTCACCCGGCTGCTGGACAGCGGCTGGTCCGGCACCGCCGTCGTCGGCACCGGCGGCACGACCGCCGTGGGCGACTCCTGGCTGGTCCGGCTGGTGCGCACGGCCGACCCGGCGGCCCGCGTCGGTGTCACGGACGCCGAGCTGACCGACTCCCCCGGCGACACGGTCCTCGGGCTCGGCACCATCGACGCGGCCTACGACGCCCGCGGCAGGTCGGTCGGCGACTTCGCCGGCTACCTCACCCGCCGCTTCGGGCTCCCCGGCGGCGACCCCCACGAAGTCCGGCGGCAACTGCTGCGCCGCAGGCCACCCGCCTGTCTGGTGGTGGGCGGGGTCGACCGGGCCCAGGACCCCGAGGCCCTCGTGGATCAGTTACTGGGCCGGCTGGCCGCCCGCGCCCGCCCCCGAGGTCTCCGTCTCGTCCTCGGCTTCGAGGGCACACCCCCGCCCCACCTGGCCCACGACGTCTCCCTGGACCCCGAACCGCTGCGCGGGGACCCCGCTCGCAGCGTCAGCGCCGTCGAGGTCCAGGCGGCCGTCGGCCGGCTCGCCGCACAGGAGGAGGCCGCCTCGGCGCTCCAGTTGGAGTGGGGCGTCCGGTTCTTCGCCGCGCCACGGCTGCCGCCGCTGGCCGCGCCCCGCCTACGGGTCCGGCTGGCGGTGGCCCGTGCGACCGGGCCCAACTCCGAACTCAGCGCGATCCACGACCAGGCCGCCCACGCCCGCGCCGCCCTGACCCGGTTCGAGCACGGCCTGCGCCGCATGGCCACGGCCCATGAGGACCTCACGACCTCCCTGGAACTCCACCGCGTCCGGGCCGCCCGGTACTTCGGCGAGGAGGACCGCCCGCTCGCCGAACGCCACGCCCCGGCCGCGCGTGCCCTCCAGACCGAGCCGGTCGACCTCGGGGCCGCCCGCGAGCTGGTCCGGCGCTACGTCGACGAGGTGAACCGCCGGTTCGAGGAGAGGTGACGGGTGACGACGAGCCGCCAACGGTGCAACCGTCCCGACTGCGGGCGCGGCACCATCGACGAACAGGGCTTCTGCGACCGGTGCGACCGGCTGCCCCTGCCGCAGGGCGGCACGGGGCCCGAGCCCCCGGCGCGGACCGGCGCGAGCGCGGGCGTGGCGCAGGTCCGCCCCGACCCCTGGTACGGCCTCGGCCTGGTCGACCCGGTCCAGGCCCCGGAGGCCCTCCAGGTCCCGGACGTGCCCTCGGAGCCGGTGGCCGAGCAGCACCGTTTCTGCCCCAACCCGGTGTGCGGGCAGCCGGTCGGCCGCGGCCACGACGGCGAGCCGGGCCGGATCAGCGGTTTCTGCCCCCAGTGCGGCACCGGCTTCGACTTCGCCCAGCCGGGCGGCTTCACCATCGCCGACCGCTACGAGGTCCGGCGCACCCTCGGCTCCGGCGCGTACGGCGCCGCCTACCTCGCCCACGACCGCAACCTGGCGACCGACGTCGTCCTCAAGGCGCTGCACAAGTCGGTGGCCAAGACCGCGCTGCACGAGCGGGACATCCTGGTCGAACTGCGGCACGACAGCATCGTCCGCATCCTCGGCTACGAGGAGGAGGGCCCGCACCTGGTCCTCGAGTACGTCCCCGGCGAACCGCTCGCGGCCCGCCCCGGTGACCGTCTCGAAACCCTGCTGGCTCACGGCGTGCGCGTCCTCCAGGCGCTCGACTACCTGCACGCGCGCGGCCTGCTGCACTGTGACGTCAAGCCGCTGAACATCATCCGCTTCCGGGAGGAGAACCCGGCGGGCGCGCTCGACCGGGTGCGGCTCATCGACTTCGGCGCGGTGCGCAGCCAGACCAAGGACACCGGCCCGGTAGTGGCGTTCACCAGGGCATACGCTCCCCCGGAGTCCGACCCGGAGCATCTGCGCCCCACTCCCGGCTTCGACCTCTACGGCCTCGGCATGACCCTCCGCGAGGTCTGCCGCTCCTACGGGACCGACCGCTCCGCTCCCGGCGTCGATTCCCTCCACCTGCTGCTGGAGCGCGCCACCCATCCCGAGCCGTGGCGGCGGTTCGGATCGGCCCGCCAGTTCGCGGAGCAACTCAGCGGTGTCGTACGGCAAGTGGTGGCAGCCCCTCCCACGTGCCGCCAAGTGACGCGCCTCTCCGCCCTGTTCGGCCCCGCGCCCGAGCCCCTGCACGGCGGCC
>NZ_MUNH01000595.1:0-3014 GCF_002154615.1 Streptomyces recifensis | reverse complement strand
CCGGGGTGCCGCTGCTGGTGCATCTGCTGTCACCCGCCGGGCGGCCCGCCGCCGTGACGGCGGACCTCGCCTCGTTCTGGCGGGACGGCTACCGGGCGGTCCGGGCCGAGCTGCGCGGGCGCTACCCGAAGCATCCCTGGCCCGAGGACCCGGCCACCGCCGAGCCGACCCGTCACACGAGGGCCCGGCTCAGGCGGTGAAAGGACCTCAAGAGCCGGCCGACGGGCTCGGCGAGGGGCTTGCGGAGGCGCTCGGCGAGGGGCTCGCGGAGGCGCTCGCCGTGGCGGAGACCTTCAGCTCGACGGTGACGCTCCCGCCGCCCGGCGTGGTGACGCGGAGCAGGTAGGTGCCGCTGAAGAGGTCCGCGTACAGCTTGGGCAGCGTGACGACACCGTTCGCGTCGGTGGTGAGCCCGGTGAGGGTGCGCACGGGCTGGCCGTTCGCGTCCTTGAAGTAGGGCCCGACGATGTTCGCGCTGGGGTCGGCCGCGGACTTGATCAGCGTGGCGGTGGCGCCGACCTTGGCCGCCGGAGCGCCCTTGTACGTCGCCTTCACCTGCACCTGCCCGGCGAACTCGCCGCCCGGAGCGCAGGTCAGCGCGGTGTCGGAGGTGCGGACCAGCTTGTCGGCGGGGCGCGGGGTGACGGTGGCCGTGTAGCCGACGCCCTCGGCCTTGTGCCCGACGACCACGCTGGTGACCTCGAAGGTGCCGGCCTTCTCCCCCGCGAGGAGCTGGGGGGCGAGCGCGACGCCCTTGGCGTCGGTGGCGATGGTGGCCACCCGCTCGCCGCCGGTGAAGGTGGCGTCGGTGTCGCCGCTGATGGTGAACCGCACCCGGACCTTGGCCACGGACTTGCCGTCCTTGGTCACCGCGCGGGCGCCGATCCGCCGTTCGAAGGCGTCCCCGGCCGTGGCGGTCAGCTCGGTGCCGTCCAGGTCGGGGGAGACGAGGTGGTCCACCGTGTCGGACGGGGTGGGCTTCCCGGACGGCGGGGTGGGCTCCGGCGAGGGACTGCCGGGCGTGCCGGGGCTGCTCTTAGGCGGGTTGGCCGGCTTGGAGGGCTTGGCCGGCTTCGAGGGCTTCGGCTCGGCCGCGCGGGGAGTGGCGGGCATGCTCGTGCGCGGGAGGTCGTCGTCGCTGCGGTGGCGGGGGACGCCGCCGGAGCCGTCCGGGACCGAGTGGGTGCCCTTGCGGTAGTAGTCCACCCAGCTCAGCACGAGGTCGAGGTAGTCGGTGGAGTTGTTGTAGCTGAGGATCGCGCGGTGCAGGTCGCGTTCCGTGGAGAGGTCCCAGCCGTTGCGGCACAGGTAGTGGCCGGCGGCGAGGGCGGCGTCGTAGACGTTGTTCGGGTCGGCCTTGCCGTCGCCGTTGCCGTCGCGGCCCGCCCACGCCCAGGTGGACGGGATGAACTGCATCGGGCCGATGGCCTGGTCGTAGGAGCTGTTGCCGTCGTAGGCACCGTGGTCGGTGTCCTTGATGAGGGCGAAGCCGTTGCCGTCGAGCTGGGGGCCGATGATCGGGCTGATCGTGGTGCCGTCCGCCGTCACGCGGCCGCCCCTGGCCTGGCCGGACTCCACCTTGCCGATGGCGGCGAGGAGTTGCCAGGGCAGGTTGCAGCCGGGCTTGGCGGCGCGCAGTTCGGCCTCGGCCTTCTGGTAGGCGTCCAGGACGGTCGCGGGGATGCCCGCCTCGCCCTCGCCCCGCGAGACGGGCGTGCCGATCGTCGAGGACGGGCTCGGGAGGGGGCTCTTGAGCGGCGGAAGGTCCGTGTAGTACGGGGAGTTGCCGGTGGCGTTGCCGTCCGCCGAGACCTCCGGCACGGGGGTGCTGTGGCCCGCGCTGGTCTGGAGGGGTTCGGGTGCGCCGGTCGCGCCCGGTGCCTGGGACGCGGAGAGTGCCGCCACCGCCAAGGCGGCCGCCGCGGTCGTCGCCGCTCCCTTGCGCAGCCGCCTGCCCTTGTGCGCCGCCATAGAGTGAACCCCTCCCGTGGACGCTCTCGGCGTCCGTCTGCGCCTGTCCCGACTGAAGGTGTGACGGCCGAGCCGGTGCCACGGTTGCCCGGTGTGCCGTCCTGTGGTCTGTGGGGTGGGTCACCTGACCGTGTGCACGACAGATGCGCCCCGGCCGACCCTACGTCAACTCCCCTGCCTCGAGGCACCCGTGGCGCCCGCGTTTTCCGGACTTGGCCGACTCCCGTCGCCCGTACGGCCGGTGAGTGCGGATCACGCATACTGGGCGCGCGCTCACCGGCGCCGCCCGTGCCGGGCGTTCCGGGAGGTCCCGTTGCCCTTCACGCTCAGCCATGCCGCGGCCGTACTGCCCGCCGTCCGCCGGGACGGGACCGGACGCGGGCCGCTGGTCCCCGCGGTGCTCGTCGCGGGCTCCTTCGCGCCGGACCTGACCTATTACGCGGCCGGTGTCCGCCCGGAGGCGATGGAGTTCGGGACGTTCACGCACTCCTTCACCGGGGTGCTCACCGTGGACGTGCTGATCTCGTGGGCGCTGCTGGCGCTCTGGCTGCTGGTGCGCGAGCCGTTGGTGGCGCTCCTCCCCGGGCCCTGGCAGCCGAGGCCCGCCGCCCTGCTGCGCTGCGGGGCACCCCGCGCACGGGTCCGGGCCGGGGCGGCGGTGTGGTGGTACGTCTCGGCGGTGCTCGGCGGGGTCACGCACGTGGTGTGGGACGCCTTCACCCACCACGACCGCTGGGGCACCGACCTGGTCCCGGTACTCACGCGCGTCGTGGCCGGATTTCCCCTCTTCCAGTGGCTCCAGTACGGCACCTCGGCCCTGGCCGCCGTCGGGATCGCCGTCTTCCTAGTGCGGGCGGTCCGGTCGGCACCGGCCGGGGAGCCGGTGGGCGTGCCTGTGCTCTCCGTGCGGGACCGGTGCTGGGCGCTGCCCCTGCTGGCCGGGTGCGCGCTGGGCGCGGCGGTGGTGCGGGCGGTGCGCTGGTGGGACTACTGGGGCGGGGTCGCCCGGCCCTGGGAACTGGTGCCCGCGGTCTGCTTCGGCG
>NZ_MUNH01000594.1:0-521 GCF_002154615.1 Streptomyces recifensis | reverse complement strand
TTCCGGCAAGGGTCGCGGGGGTCGCGGGCCGACGTACAGGCCGCTCGGGCGCATGCGCAGGGGGCGTTCGCCGTACTCCTCCAGGGCGTGCGCGATCCAGCCGGCGGTCCGGGAGACGGCGAAGAGGGTCTCGCCCGCCGTGTCGGGCATGCCGCAAGAGGCGGTGAAGACCGCCAGGGCGAGGTCCACGTTGGCGTGCAGCGGGGTGTGCCGTGCCGTGGTCGCGACGATGTCCCGCNNCGCGGTGCCCTGGTCGAGCACTTCGAGCAGCAGCCGGTGGGCCAGTCCGCTGGCCGCGCCGTGGAGGGGGCCCTCCAGGGCGCCCAGCCCGGCCGAGACCGCCGCGTACGCGTGCGCGCGGGCCGAGGCGGCGACCCGTACCGCGAGGGTGGAGGCGGCGAGATCGTGGTCGGCGAGCAGACCGAGCACGGTGTCCAGCACCCGCACCGAGGCGCCGTCGGCGGCTCGGCCGGTCAGCCTGTGCCACAGGCGGCGGGCCAGGGGGCCGTCGCCGGGGGCAC
>NZ_MUNH01000593.1:0-5382 GCF_002154615.1 Streptomyces recifensis | reverse complement strand
CAGGCGGAGCAGGGCGGCGGCGACTCCGGCGAGGGTGAGGAGGGCGCCGGTGCCGGTGGCGAGCCAGCGGGCGCGGCGGGCCTCGTCGTGGAAGTCGGCGTCCACGGCGTCCTCTTCGTGCCGTATGACGGGCTCCGCCCGTTCCGCCTCCTCGGCCTCGGCGGGTCCGGCGACGGAATCGGTACGTCCACTCATGGCGGGCGAGCGTAGCGCCTGCGTCCCGGGGGCCTTTCCGCGGCCCCCGGAAAGCGGACGTGGCCCCGGAGGAGTCAACCTCCGGGGCCACGTCCGGCGCGGGACTCAGCCCTCGCTCACACCCAGCCGCTCCAGGATCAGCTCCTTGACGCGGGCGGCGTCGGCCTGGCCACGGGTGGCCTTCATGACCGCGCCGACCAGCGCGCCGGCCGCCGCCACCTTGCCGCCGCGGATCTTGTCCGCGATGGCCGGGTTGCCGGCGATGGCCTCGTCGACGGCGGTGGTCAGCGCGCCCTCGTCGGAGACGACCTTCAGACCGCGCTTCTCCACGACCTCGTCCGGCGTGCCCTCACCGGCGAGGACGCCCTCGATGACCTGGCGGGCCAGCTTGTCGTTCAGGTCACCGGAGTTCACCAGCTCGGTGACCCGCGCGACCTGCACCGGCGTGATCGCGAGGTCGTCCAGCGAGGTGCCCGACTCGTTGGCGCTGCGCGCCAGTTCGCCCATCCACCACTTGCGGGCGGAGGCCGCGTCGGCACCGGCGTCGATGGTGGCGACGATCAGGTCCAGCGCACCGGCGTTGGTGATCGACTGCATGTCGGTGGCCGAGATGCCCCACTCCGCCAGCAGGCGGGTACGGCGGGCCAGCGGCAGCTCGGGCAGCCCGGCGCGGATCTTCTCGACCCACTCGCGCGACGGCGCCACGGGGACGAGGTCGGGCTCCGGGAAGTACCGGTAGTCCTCGGCCTCCTCCTTCACGCGGCCCGAGGTCGTCGACCCGGTGTCCTCGTGGAAGTGGCGGGTCTCCTGGATGATCGTGCCCCCGCCGTCGAGCACGGCCGCGTGGCGCATGATCTCGAAGCGGGCGGCGCGCTCGACCGAGCGCAGCGAGTTGACGTTCTTCGTCTCCGACCGCGTGCCGAACTTCTCCCGGCCGTGCGGGCGCAGCGACAGGTTCACGTCGCAGCGCATCTGGCCCATCTCCATCCGCGCCTCGGAGACACCGAGGGCCCGGATGACCTCGCGCAGCTCGCGGACGTAGGCGCGCGCGACCTCGGGGGCCCGCTCGCCCGCGCCCTCGATGGGCTTGGTGACGATCTCGATGAGCGGGATGCCCGCGCGGTTGTAGTCCAGCAGCGAGTAGGACGCGCCGTGGATACGGCCGGTGGCACCGCCGACGTGCGTCGACTTGCCGGTGTCCTCCTCCATGTGGGCGCGCTCGATCTCCACGCGGAAGGTCTCACCGTCCTCCAGCTGCACGTCGAGGTAACCGTCGAAGGCGATCGGCTCGTCGTACTGGGAGGTCTGGAAGTTCTTCGGCATGTCCGGATAGAAGTAGTTCTTCCGGGCGAAGCGGCACCACTCGGCGATCGAGCAGTTCAGCGCGAGGCCGATCTTGATGGCGGACTCGACGCCGGTCGCGTTGACGACCGGGAGCGCGCCGGGCAGACCGAGGCAGACCGGGCAGGTCTGCGAGTTGGGCTCGGCGCCCAGCTCGGTCGAACAGCCGCAGAACATCTTGGTGCGGGTGCCGAGTTCGACATGGACCTCGAGGCCCATGACGGGGTCGTACGACGACAGCGCGTCCTCGTACGACACCAGGTCGGTCGTGGTGGTCACGGTGAAAACTTCCCTCTCAGCCCAGCAGGACGTCGTCGTCGCCCAGCCGCTTCAGCTCGCGGTAGAGGATGGCGAGTCCGGTGACGATGGCGACGGCGGACACGGCGGCGTCGATCAGGCGCAGCGTGTCCTGCTCCGACCGGGCCTTCTTGATCTGCTTGGCCACGCCGACCGCGCTGAACGCGGTGCCGGCCATGGACAGGTACGTGCCGGACCTCGACTGCTTGAAGCCCTTGGCCTTGTTCAGTGCGCTCACAGGGACGGTGCCTCCTCGATCAACGGGTGACCCCACTTTTCCACGAAGGCGGCCTCGACGGCGGCGCCGACCTTGTACAGCCTGTCGTCCTTCAGCGCCGGGGCGATGATCTGGAGGCCGACGGGGAGGTTGTCCTCCGGGGCGAGACCGCACGGCAGCGACATGGCCGCGTTGCCCGCGAGGTTCGTCGGGATGGTGCACAGGTCCGCGAGGTACATCGCCATCGGGTCGTCGGCGCGCTCGCCGATCGGGAAGGCGGTGGTCGGCGTCGTCGGGGAGACGATCACGTCGACCTGCTCGAAGGCCTTCTCGAACTCCTGCGTGATGAGGGTGCGGACCTTCTGCGCGGAGCCGTAGTAGGCGTCGTAGTAGCCGCTGGAGAGGGCGTACGTGCCGAGCATGATGCGGCGCTTGACCTCGGCGCCGAAGCCGGCCTCGCGGGTGAGCGAGGTGACCTCCTCGGCCGAGTGGGTGCCGTCGTCGCCGACCCGGCGGCCGTAGCGCAGGCCGTCGAAGCGGGCGAGGTTGGACGAGCACTCGGACGGCGCGATCAGGTAGTACGCCGACAGCGCGAGGTCGAAGGACGGGCAGTCCAGCTCGACGATCTCGGCGCCCAGCTCCTTGAGCAGCTCGACGGACTCGTCGAAGCGCTGGAGGACACCGGCCTGGTAGCCCTCGCCGCGGAACTGCTTGACGACGCCGACCCGCATGCCCGCCACCGAGCCGTTGCGCGCGGCCTCGACGACCGGCGGTACGGGGGCGTCGATGGAGGTGGAGTCCAGCGGGTCGTGGCCCGCGATGACCTCGTGCAGCAGAGCCGTGTCCAGCACCGTGCGGGCGCAGGGACCGCCCTGGTCCAGGGACGAGGAGAAGGCCACCATGCCGTAGCGCGAGACCGAGCCGTAGGTCGGCTTGACGCCGACGGTGCCGGTGACGGCGGCCGGCTGGCGGATGGACCCGCCGGTGTCGGTGCCGATGGCGAGCGGAGCCTCGTAGGCGGCGAGCGCGGCGGCGGAGCCGCCTCCGGAGCCGCCGGGGATCTTGGTGAGGTCCCAGGGGTTGCCGGTCGGGCCGTAGGCGCTGCTCTCGGTGGAGGACCCCATGGCGAACTCGTCCATGTTGGTCTTGCCGAGGATGACGACGTCGGCGGCCTTCAGCCGCTTGGTGAGCGTCGCGTCGTACGGCGGGAGCCAGCCCTCGAGGATCTTCGAGCCGACCGTGGTCGGCACGCCTTCGGTGGTGAAGATGTCCTTCAGCGCGAGCGGGACGCCGGCCAGCGGGCCGAGCTTCTCGCCGCGGGCGCGCTTGGCGTCCACCGCGCGCGCCTGGGCGAGGGCGCCCTCGCGGTCGACGTGCAGGAAGGCGTGCACCTTCTCGTCGACGGCCTCGATGCGCGCGAGGTGTGCCTCGGCGACCTCGACGGCCGTCAGCTCGCCGGAGGCGATCTTCTCGGCGGTCTCGGCGGCCGTGAGCTTGATGATGTCGGTCATGACTTCTTAGTCCTCCCCCAGGATCTGCGGCACCTTGAAACGCTGCTGCTCCTGGGCGGGGGCGCCGGAGAGCGCCTGCGCGGGGGTGAGCGAGGGACGGACCTCGTCCGCCCGCATGACGTTCGTCAGCGGGAGCGGGTGCGAGGTCGGCGGTACGTCTTGGTCGGCGACCTCGCTGACGCGGGCGACCGCGCCGATGATGTCGTCGAGCTGGCCGGCGAAGTGGTCGAGCTCTTCGGGCTTCAGCTCCAGACGCGCCAGCCGGGCGAGGTGGGCGACCTCCTCGCGCGTGATGCCAGGCATGCAGCGATCCTCTGGGGTGAGTGTGTGTGGTTTGGCCCAATCCTATGGGTCGGGGGCCGGTCACCGTTAAACGGTTTCCCCAGGGGCCCCCGGCCGGGGGCGCACGGCGGGGCGGTACGCCCCGGCGCGGTGATCGTCGCGGGGAAACGTTCCCCCGGCACAGGCCGGGGGCTATTCCCCCGCGGGCAGCGCCGCGCGGGGCCGCTGCCAGCCGCGGGGCCCGCGGGCCTGCAGCCAGGCCGTGGTCTCCTCGGGCGGCATCGCGGCGGCCACCAGCCACCCCTGTACGGCGTCGCAGCGCAGGTCGCGCAGGTGTTCCCAGGTCTCGTCGTCCTCGACGCCCTCGGCGACGACCACCAGGCCGAGCGAATGCGCGAGGTCGACGGTGCAGCGCACGATCGCCGCGTCCTCGGCGTCCACCGCGAGCCGGGCCACGAAGGAGCGGTCGATCTTCAGTTCGCTGACCGGCAGCCGCCGCAGGTGGACCAGGGAGGAGTAGCCGGTGCCGAAGTCGTCCAGGGACATCTTCACGCCGTGTCCGGCGAGCGCGGCCAGGGTGTCGGCGGCCCGCTGCGGGTCCTCCAGCAGCACATGCTCGGTGATCTCCAGTTGCAGCGCCCCCGCCGGGACCCCGTGCCGGGCCAGCCGGGCGGCGACGGAACCGGCGAAGCCCGGGGTGTGCACGTCCCGCGGGGAGACGTTCACCGCGACCGGCACCCTGAGCCCCTGCTCGCGCCAGCGGGCGACCTGCGCGAGGGCGGTCTCCAGCACGTACTCGGTGAGGTGCGGCATCAGCCCGGAGGACTCGGCTATCGCGATGAACTCGTCCGGCGGCACCTTGCCCCGCTCCGGGTGCACCCAGCGCACCAGGGCCTCCAGGCCGGCCACCTGGCCGTCGAAGCGGACCTTGGGCTGGTAGTGCAGCTGGACCTCGCGCGCGTCCAGTGCCCGGCGCAGATCGCCGAGCAGGGCGAGCCGGTCGGGGGTGTTGGAGTCCCGCTTGGACTCGTACGCCTCCACGCCGGAGCGGTCCCGCTTGGCCTGGTACATCGCCACGTCCGCGCGGCGCAGCATGCCCTCGGCGTCCAGCGCGTGGTCGGGGAAGACGGCGACACCCGCGCTGGCCTCCAGCACGAGCGTGAGTCCGTCGAGGTCGAGGGGCGAACCGAGCGCGGTGACCAGCCCGCGCGCGATGCGAGTGGCCGACGTGGTGGAGTCGGCCACCGGCAGTAAGACGGCGAACTCGTCCCCGCCGAGCCGCGCGGCCTCCGCTCCGTCCGGCAGGGCGTTCTGGAGCCGGTCCGCGATCTGCAACAGCAGCCGGTCGCCGGCGAGATGGCCGAGGGTGTCGTTGACCGACCGGAAGCGGTCGAGGTCTATCAGCATCAACGCCGAGCGGGCGCCGATGCGTTCGGCGTCGTCGAGCGCGGTCCAGATGCGCTCCAGCAGCCACTGCCGGTTGGGCAGGCCGGTCAGCGGGTCGAGCAACTGCTCCTCCGCGCGGGCCCGCGCCATCCA
>NZ_MUNH01000592.1:0-9365 GCF_002154615.1 Streptomyces recifensis | reverse complement strand
GTCGAGGAGGGCCCCCGCGTGTG
The DNA here is from genome assembly GCF_002154615.1 of Streptomyces recifensis. NCBI lineage: Bacteria > Bacillati > Actinomycetota > Actinomycetes > Kitasatosporales > Streptomycetaceae > Streptomyces > Streptomyces recifensis. The sequence goes on along the minus strand of NZ_MUNH01000592.1, from coordinate 9,342 downwards.
GGAGTCCTTCCGGATGCGCAACGACCCCGAGGCCGTCCTCACCCTCCACGACGGACAGCGCTTCCCCTACGCCACCCGCCCCGACAGCCCCCGCGGCCGGGCCCTGCCCGACACCGGCTCGGTCACCCAGGAGCCGCTGGTCTACGACCGCACCGGCAGCGCGGGCACCGCGAGCGCCAGGCGTTCCTCCACCGCCGCCGCCAAGGACACCCTCAGCTCCGCCCGGCGCGGCATGTCCAACGCCCTGGTGGTCAGCGGCGAGCACACCGCCAGTGGCCACCCGGTCGCCGTCTTCGGCCCGCAGACCGGCTACTTCGCCCCGCAGCTCCTGATGCTCCAGGAGATCCAGGGCCCCGGCATCAGCGCCCGCGGCGCCTCCTTCGCGGGCCTGAGCATGTACGTCGAACTGGGACGCGGCCAGGACTACTCCTGGAGCGCGACCACCTCCGGCCAGGACATCATCGACACCTACGCCGTCGAGCTGTGCCAGGACGACCACCACTACCTCTACCGGGGCACCTGCACCGCGATGGAGCAGGTCGAGCGGAAGAACGCCTGGAAGCCGACCGTCGCCGACGGCACCGCCGCCGGTTCGTACGCCATGCGGGTGTGGCGGACCAAGTACGGGCCCGTGCAGTACCGGGCGACCGTCGGCGGGAAGAAGGTCGCCTACACCACCCTGCGCTCCTCCTACCTGCACGAGGCCGACTCCATCATCGGCTTCCAGATGCTCAACGACCCCGGTTATGTGAAGGGCCCCGAGGACTTCCAGAAGGCGGCCCAGCACATCAACTTCACCTTCAACTGGTTCTACGCCGACTCGGCGCACACCGCGTACTACAACAGCGGCGACAACCCGGTCCGCGCGGCCGGTGTCGACGCCGAGTTCCCGGTGTGGGCCCAGCCGGCCTACGAGTGGCGGAACTGGGACCCGGCCGCCAACACCGCCGACTACACCCCGGCGGGCGAACACCCCAACTCCGTCGACCAGGACTACTACATCTCCTGGAACAACAAGCAGGCCGAGGCGTACACCGCCGCGCCCTGGGGCGAGGGCTCGGTGCACCGCGGCGACCTCCTCGACGACCGGGTGAGCAAGCTGGTCGCCCAGGGCGGGGTCACCCGGACCAAGCTGGTCCAGGCGATGGCGGACGCGGCCCTGGCCGACCTGCGCGCCGAGGACGTGCTGCCCGAGCTGCTCAAGGTCGTCAACTCGGCGCCGGTGAGCGACCCGGCGGCCGCGGCGGCCGCGGCCAGGCTCCAGACGTGGCTGGACGCGGGTGCCAGGCGCACCGAGACGTCGGCGGGGTCGAAGAAGTACGCCGACTCCGACGCGATCCGCCTCCTGGACGCCTGGTGGCCCCTGCTGGTGAAGGCCGAGTTCGAACCCGGCCTCGGCAGCGGCCTGTACGGCGCCCTCACCGCCAACCTCCCGGTGGACGAGGCACCCTCCGCCGGGCACGGCCCGACCGGCTCGCACGCCGGAAGCTCGTTCCAGTACGGCTGGTGGAGCTATGTCGACAAGGACATACGGGCGGTGCTCGGTGAGCCCGTACAGGGCGGTCTCTCCCGGAAGTACTGCGGCGACGGCAGCCTCTCCGCCTGCCGGGACGCCCTGCTCGGCACGCTGAAGCAGGCCGCCGGGCTCACCGCCGCCCAGGTCTACCCGGGCGACGACCTGTGTTCGGCAGGGGACCAGTGGTGCGCCGACTCGATTCGGCAGCGCACCCTGGGCGGCATCAAGCACGGCAACATCAGCTGGCAGAACCGGCCGACCTACCAGCAGGTCGTGGAGTACACCTCGCACCGCTGACGGCCGTGAGCGGCGGCTCCCGGTACGGGGGCCGCCGCGCTCAGCGGTACATCAGGTACTTGGCCCGCACCCGGCGGAACGCCGTCAGCTCCCCTTGCCAGGCGGCCGCCACCTCGTCCGCCCCGGCCCCGGCGTCGATCATCGTGCGCACCCGCTCGGAACCGGTGAGCTTGTCGATCCAGTTGTCCGGCCGCCACGCGAACCCGTCCCACACCCGCCGTGCCGTCACCAGCAGCGTCACCCCGGTCAGCACCGGGTCGAAGGCCGCCGGATCGTGCACATGGAGCTGCACCCCGCCGACCGTCTTCCCCTGGAACTTGGAGAACGTCGGCGCGAAGTACGCCTCGCGGAACCGCACTCCCGGCAGCCCCGCCCTGTCCGCCTCCCGTGCCCAGCGCCCGTCGACGCCCTCCGCGCCGAGGAGTTCGAAGGGGCGGGTGGTGCCCCGGCCCTCGGAGAGGTTGGTGCCCTCGAACAGACAGGTCCCGGAGTACACCAGGGCGGTCTCCGGGGTCGGCATGTTCGGGCTCGGCGGCACCCAGGGCAGCCCGCAGTCGCCGAAGAACATCCCGCGCCGCCAGCCGGTCATGGTCACCGTCTCCAGCGGCACCGGCTTGTCCAGGAACTCCCCGTTGAACAGCCGGGCCAGCTCCGCCACCGTCATCCCGTGCGCCTGGGCGACAGGCCGCCGGCCGACGAACGTGGCGAACTCCTCGTGCAGCACCGGCCCCAGGGCGGCCCGGCCGGTCACCGGGTTCGGGCGGTCCAGCACCATGAACCGCTTTCCCGCCAGCGCCGCCGCCTCCATGCAGTCGTACAGCGTCCAGATGTACGTGTAGAAGCGGGCGCCCGCGTCCTGGATGTCGAAGACGACCGTGTCCACCCCGGAGGAGGTGAAGACGTCGGCGAGCGCCTGGCCGCTCTTCAGATACGTGTCGTACACCGGCAGCCCGGTCGCCGGGTCGTCGTAGCGCCCCTCCGAGCCGCCCGCCTGGGCGGTGCCCCGGAAGCCGTGCTCGGGGCCGAAGACGGCGGTCAGCCGCACCCGGTCGTCCGCGTGCATCACGTCCACGATGTGCCGGACGTCACGGGTGACGCCCGTCGGGTTGGTGACGATGCCGACCTTCCGGCCGGCCAGCGGGGCGTAGCCGTCGGCGGCCAGCCGCTCGAACCCGGTGCGCACCCGGTGCCCGGCGCCGGCGTCCGAGGCGGGGGCCGGGACCCCGGCCCCGACGGCGGCCGTTGCGGTGGTGGCGAGCATGCTCCGTCTGGACAGCGTCATACGGGACCTCCGTGAGCGCGGCGGGTGTCATGACCACGGGGACGCTAGCGCCTGGCGGGCCGCCAGGGAACGCGCCGGACCGGGAGCCGTCGGGGATTCCCCTTCCCTACGGCATACCGACTGGTTAGTCTGGCGCCGCGGCGGCGGGACCGCCGCGCACAGCCACAGCTCGAAGGAGGCCGCTGGTGGAAGCCGTGCAGGACGCCGGAGTCGTCGTCACCGGGGCGGGCGGGGGGATCGGGGCGGCTCTCGCCCGCCGGTTCGCCGCCGAGGGCGCCCGGGTCGTCGTCAACGACCTCGACGCCGACAAGGCCAAGGCGGTGGCCGAGGAGATCGGGGGCATCGCCGTGCCCGGCGACGCCTCCGGCATCGTCACCGAGGCCCGCGCGGCGCTCGGCGGCGCCATCGACGTGTACTGCGCCAACGCGGGCGTCGCCTTCGAGGACGGCACCCCCGGCGGCCCGCTGGACGAGCGGTCCTGGGCGGTGTCCTGGGACGTCAACGTGATGGCCCACGTCCGCGCCGCCCACGACCTGCTGCCCGGCTGGCTGGAGCGGGGCGGCGGCCGGTTCGTCTCCACCGTCTCCGCCGCCGGACTGCTCACCATGATCGGCGCCCCCTCCTACAGCGTCACCAAGCACGGCGCGCTGGCCTTCGCCGAGTGGCTCTCCCTCACCTACCGCCACCGGGGTGTGAAGGTGCACGCGATCTGCCCGCAGGGCGTGCGCACCGACATGCTGTCCGCCACCGGCAGCGCCGGCGACCTGGTGCTCCAGCCGACCGCGATCGAGCCGGCCGACGTCGCCGACGCGCTGTTCGCGGGCATGGCCGAGGACCGCTTCCTGATCCTGCCGCACCCCGAGGTGGCCGAGTACTACCAGGCCCGCGCGGCCCAGCCGGACAAGTGGCTGGGCGGCATGAACCGGCTCCAGCGCGCCTGGGAGGACTCCCGCTGACCCGGCCCCGCCGGAGGATGGGAAGATCCTCCGGCGGGAAACCGTTCCCGCCCCAGTGACGACAGTCGGCGACCCGACGGAAAGGCAGGTGGCGGCAGTGCCCAGGAACACGGACGGAGACGCCACGCCCGTCCCCCGGCGGCTGCTGGACGCCGCGACCCGTCTCTTCGCCGACCAGGGCTACGACCGCACCTCGGTGCAGGAGATCGTCGAGGCCGCCGGAGTCACCAAGGGCGCTCTCTACCACTACTTCGGCTCCAAGGACGACCTCCTGCACGAGGTCTACGCGCGCGTGCTGCGCCTCCAGCAGGAGCGCCTGGACGCCTTCGCGGACGCCGACGAGCCGGTGGAGAAGCGGGTGCGGGACGCGGCCGCCGACGTCGTCGTCACCACCATCGAGAACCTCGACGACGCGATGATCTTCTTCCGCTCGATGCACCACCTGAGCCCCGAGAAGAACAAGCAGGTCCGCGCCGAACGCCGCCGCTACCACGAACGGTTCCGCGCGCTCATCGAGGAGGGCCAGCGGGAGGGCGTGTTCTCCACCGCCACCCCGGCCGACCTCGTCGTGGACTACCACTTCGGCTCGGTGCACCACCTCTCCACCTGGTACCGCCCCAAGGGTCCGCTCACCCCGCAGGAGGTCGCCGACCATCTCGCCGACCTCCTGCTGCGCGCCCTGCGCCCGTAGCGGCAACGCGTAAGGGGCGCCCGCCATGGCGGGCGCCCCTTGCAACAGCCCTTCCGCTACAGGTACTTCTTCAGCTCACGCCGGGCCAGCGAGCGCTGGTGCACCTCGTCCGGGCCGTCCGCCAGCATCAGCGTGCGGGCGCCCGCGTACAGGTCGGCCAGCGGGAAGTCCTGGCTCACCCCGCCCGCGCCGTGCAACTGGATCGCCCGGTCGAGGATCTCCACCACCGCGCGCGGAGTGGCGATCTTGATGGCCTGGATCTCGGTGTGCGCGCCCCGGTTGCCGACGGTGTCCATCAGCCAGGCCGTCTTCAGCACCAGCAGCCGGAGCTGCTCCACCGTCACCCGCGCGTCCGCGATCCAGTTCTGCACCACCCCCTGCTGCGCCAGCGGCTTGCCGAACGCGGTACGCGACACCGCCCGCCGGCACATCAGCTCGATCGCCCGCTCGGCCATGCCGATCAGCCGCATGCAGTGGTGGATGCGCCCCGGACCGAGCCGGGCCTGGGCGATGGCGAAGCCGCCGCCCTCCTCGCCCACCAGGTTGGCCACCGGCACGCGCGCGTGGTCGAAGACGACCTCCGCGTGCCCGCCGTGCGAGTGGTCCTCGTACCCGAAGACCTGCATGGCCCGCTTCACGGTCACACCGGGCGTGTCCCGCGGGACCAGCACCATCGACTGCTGGCGGCGGAGGTCCTCGCCGTCCGGGTCGGTCTTGCCCATCACGATGAAGATCTTGCAGTCCGGGTTCATCGCCCCGGAGATGTACCACTTGCGGCCCGTGATGACGTACTCGTCACCATCCCGCTCGATGTGCGTGGTGATGTTGGTGGCGTCCGAGGAGGCCACCTCCGGCTCGGTCATGGCGAACGCCGAGCGGATCTCCCCGGCCAGCAGCGGCTCCAGCCACTGCTTCTTCTGCTCGTCCGTGCCGAACTGCGCCAGCACCTCCATGTTCCCGGTGTCCGGTGCCGCGCAGTTCAGCGCGGTCGGCGCCAGCTGCGGGGACCGGCCGGTGATCTCGGCCAGCGGCGCGTACTGGAGGTTGGTCAGCCCGGCACCGTACTCGGCGTCGGGCAGGAAGAGGTTCCACAGGCCCTGCCGCCGCGCCTCGGCCTTCAGCTCGTCCACCACCGCCGGGGTGTCCCAGGGGGAGTCCAGCAGCGCCCGCTGCTCCTCCGCGGTCTTCTCGGCCGGGTAGACGTACTCCTCCATGAAGGCGAGGAGACGGGTGCGGAGTTCCTCGGTGCGCGCGTCGAACGCGAAGTCCATCTGCTCTAGCCTTCCTGAAGCGTGGTCAGTCCGTGGTCGATGAAGACGGGCACCAGGTCCCCGATGCGGTCGAAGCCGCCGCCCACCGTCTGGCCGAGGGTGTACCGGTAGTGGATGCCCTCCAGGATCACGGCGAGCTTGAACCAGGCGAACGCGGTGTACCAGTTGACGTCCGAGACATCGCGCCCGGAGCGCTCCGCGTACCGCTCGATCAGCTCGGCGGGCGTGGGGTGGCCGGGGGCCTCGGCGGTGGTGGAGACGGGGGAGTGGGCCATGCCGAGCGGCCGGCTGTACATCACCAGCAGGCCGAGGTCGGTGAGCGGGTCGCCCAGGGTCGACATCTCCCAGTCGAGGATGGCCTCGATCCGGTCGCCCTCGCCGATCAGCACGTTGTCCAGGCGGTAGTCGCCGTGCACCACGGCAGGCGCCGGGGAGGTGGGCAGCGAGCGGCCGAGGGCCGCGTGCAGCTCGTCCACGCCCGCCAGTTCGCGGTTGCGGGAGGCGTCGAGCTGCTTGCCCCAGCGGCGGAGCTGGCGGTCCAGGAAGCCCTCGGGCCGGCCGAAGTCGGCGAGGCCCACCTCGGCGGGGTCCACCGCGTGCAGCTCGACGAGGGTGTCCACCAGCGACAGCACCGCGTTCCGGGTGCGCTCCGCACCGAGCGGCGCGAGCTGGTCCGCCGTACGGTACGGGGTGCCCTCGACGAACTCCATCACGTAGAACGGGGCGCCCAGCACCTCGTCGTCCTCGCACAGCAGCACCGGCCGGGGGACCGGCACGCGGGTGGGGTGCAGGGCGCTGATCACCCGGTGCTCGCGGCGCATGTCGTGCGCGGTGGCCAGGACGTGGCCCAGCGGCGGGCGCCGGACGACCCAGCGGGAGGTGCCGTCGGTGACGGCGTAGGTGAGATTCGACCGTCCGCCCTCGATCAGTCTGCCGGTCAGCGGACCGGTCACCAGGCCGGGCCGCTCACGGTCGAGCAGCGCGCGCAGCCGGTCGAGATCGAGTCCGGGCGGGTGGTCGGCGCTCATACATCACTCCTACGAACGGGTGAACAGGAACGCGTCACATGATGCCGACCGGTCGGTATGCCGTCCAGTGTGTGCACCCCAAAGTGTGCGCCGACGTGACCGGACACACGCCGGGCGACGCGTGTCCGGCGTGGTCGCGGGGGCCGGCGGGCGGGGGGCGGTGACGACGGACAGGCTATGCGCGAACGCCGCGAACCGCCCATATTGGAACCCAGGGGTTGCGCGGCGGGTGCACACCCTGGAGGGTCCAGATCATGAAGGCCATCAGCTACCGCCGCTACGGCGGCCCCGAAGTGCTGGAGTACGGAGAGGTCCCCGAGCCCAAGGTGGGCCCCGACGAGGTGCTGGTCCGGGTGCGCGCGGCCGCGGTCAACCCGGTCGACTGGAAGTGCCGCGAGGGGTACCTCGACCCGATCCTCAACACCGTCTTCCCCGTGATCACCGGCTGGGACGTCAGCGGGGTCGTCGTCCGCCCCGGCGCCTCCGTCGCCGAGTACGAGGAGGGGGACGAGGTGATCGGGTACGTCCGCGAGGACCTGCTCTCGCTCGGCACCTTCGCCGAGTACGTCGCCGCCCCCGTGCGCACCCTCGCCCGCAAGCCTGCCGCGCTCTCCTTCGAGGAGGCCGCCGGACTGCCGCTGGTGGGCCTGACCGCCTACCAGGTCCTCGTCAAGATCCTCCAGGTCAAGCGCGGCGAGACGGTGCTCATCCACGCGGCCGCCGGCGGGGTCGGCTCCCTCGGCGTGCAGATCGCCGCCCACCTGGGCGCCCGTGTCATCGGCACCGCCAGCGAACGCAACCACGCCTATGTACGCAGCCTGGGCGGCGAACCCGTCGCGTACGGCGACGGCCTGGCCCCACGCGTACACGGCATCGCGCCCGAGGGCGTGGACGCGGTCTTCGACACCGTCGGCGGTGAGACCCTGAAGGTCTCCGCCCAGCTCCTCGCCCCCGGCGGCCGCCTCGCCTCCATCGCCGACCCGGACGTCACCGAGTACGGCGGCCGCTACTGGTTCGTCCGCCCCGACGCCGAGGACCTCGCCAAGCTCTCCCAGCTGGCCGACCAGGGTGCCGTCTCCGTCCACGTCGACAAGACCTTCCCCCTGGAGCAGACCGCCGAAGCCCAGCGACTCAATCAGGAGGGCCGCACCCGGGGCAAGATCGTCGTGACGGTCTCCGGAGCCGACGGCTAGGGTCTTTCGTTCGGATCAGGCCGGATGAGGGAGCGGGGTCTGGTGCCGTGCGTCGCAAGGCGGAGGAGGGCGACATGGCGGAGCCATGGCAACCGACGACAACGCCGCGAGGCGCGGTGCCAGACCCCGCGAGCCCGGCAAGATCCAAACGAGAGGCCCTAGCCCTCTATCCGGCGAAGATCAACCGTGCTACCAAGAACCATGCCTGCACACGAGGGAACCCGGACGTACGACGCCGTCATCGTCGGCGGCGGACACAACGGCCTGGTCGCGGCCGCCTACCTGGCCCGCGCCGGACGCTCGGTCCTGCTGCTGGAGCGGCTCGGGCACACCGGGGGCGCCGCGGTGTCCAGCCGGCCGTTCGCCGGGGTGGACGCCCGGCTGTCGCGGTACTCCTACCTCGTCAGCCTGCTGCCGGACAAGATCGTCCGCGAGCTCGGGCTGGACTTCCGAGTGCGGGGGCGGACCATCTCCTCGTACACCCCCGTCGAGCGCGGCGGCCGGGCCACGGGGCTGCTCGTCGGGGGCGGCGAAGAGCGCACCCGGCGGGCCTTCGCCGAACTGACCGGCGACGAGCGCGAGTTCGGCGCATGGCAGCGCTTCTACGGCATGACCGGCGAGGTTGCCCGGCGGGTCTTCCCGACCCTCACCGAACCGCTGCCCACCCGCGCCGCACTGCGCGCCCGCGTCGGTGACGAGGACGCCTGGCGGGCCCTGTTCGAGGAGCCGATCGGAGTCACCGTCGAGGAGAACTTCCGCGACGACCTGGTCCGGGGCGTCGTCCTCACCGACGCGCTGATCGGTACCTTCGCCGACGCCCATGATCCCTCCCTCGCCCAGAACCGCTGCTTCCTCTACCACGTCATCGGCGGCGGCACCGGCGCCTGGGACGTACCCGTCGGCGGTATGGGCGCCCTCACCGACGCCCTCGCGGACGCGGCCCGCGCGGCCGGAGCCGAGATCGTCACCGGGCACGAGGCCGTCCGCGTCGACACCGACGGCCGCACCGCCGAGGTCACCTACCGCACCGCCGACGGCGAGGGCGTCGCCGCCGCCCGGCACGTCCTGGTCAACGCCTCCCCGCGGGAACTCGCCGCCCTCACCGGCG
>NZ_MUNH01000058.1:0-16219 GCF_002154615.1 Streptomyces recifensis | reverse complement strand
CACCCGGTCGACCGGGTGATGGGCGGCACGGGCCCGGTGGTAGGCGAGCGCCTGCACCACGTCGGCGGTGCGCCGCTCGTTCTCGGCGTCACGGCCGTCGGTGTGGACGACGATCCGGCGGGCGAGGAACGCCATGCCCTCCGCCGAGACCGACATGCCCATGGGGGTGAGGGCGTAGACGACGGTGCGGCCGGGGTCCGGCGCGGCCATGGCACCCATCACGGCGGCGGCGGCCGGAAGGGCCCACAGGCCGATCCGTACGACGCGCGGCGAGGACTGGCCCAGCATGGTCAGGCCCAGCAGGACCAGGGCGAGCACGGCCGTGGCGCCCTCACCGGCACCGAGGGCACCGAGCGCGGTGCCTCGGCCGTAGGCGTGGCCGATGTTGCTGTAAGTGCCGATGCCGCCGACCACGCCCGTGGCGAGCATGGGCACGAACGCGGCCGCCAGCACACCGACCTGAACCCTGGTCAAAGGCTTGCGGATCTCACTCATGCCGCTTCCCCCGTCCCCGCCCGGTGGACGCGAACGGAACGCAGGAACGGGACCGTGCGGGTCAGCGCGTCGGCGTACAGGGCGTCCCAGCCGGCAACCTCGTCACCAGCCGCCGCCTCCGCCCGCAGGTCGGCGAGGATGTCACGGGCCGCGTCCTCACGGGCGGCCCGCTCGCCGTTCGTCTCGAACTCCAGCGGGCCCCGGAACAGGTCGATGTCGATACCGAGCGCCAGTTCCGCAAACTCGATGTCGCCGTGCGCCTCCTGGCCGGCGACGAACATACGCATACGCATAGTGGATCCCTCCTTGGAACGTCGGGATGGGAGACCAGGCGCGGCGGGCTGTCCTGTCCGGGAGTGCCGCCGCGCCGGAAACACCGACCACCACTGAGAAGCAGCGGGGCTGTGATGCGAGGTGGTGCGCTGTCTCCTTCGGGAACTCGGGCTCCCGTTTCAGGCGTATGGAGACGTGACCTTTCGGTCTGAGCCCTCCGGTTGACCAGGGGTCCGGGTCCCTCGGCCCGCTCTGTCCCGGGCCCCTTGCAGTGCGCTCGATCGACCCGCCGAAGCGGGCGAACGAGAGGAACATGTATTACCTGTTCCTCATCTTGCAGAGGGAGGTTCACCCCGTCAAGCCCTTCGGCTGGTTGGAGTTCGCGCGCCCCTCGCGCTCGATGTACCTACAGAGTGGTGCCAGGGACGGCGACACTCGACTTCGCACCTGTACGACCTGGGGCGTTCTTGGCTAGCGTGAAGTCGTACCAAGTCGTCCTGTCAGACCGGAGGTTGGACGTGGCCAACGAGCGACTGCGCGGCGCGATCGTCGACTTGGGTCTGACCCTTGATGAGGTAGCCGAACGTCTCGGCGTCGCGGCAAAGACGGTCGAACGCTGGATCAACGACCCGGAGCGCAAGCCATACCGTCGCTTCCAGTACGCGACGGCCTCACTCCTGAAGTGCGAAGTCTCGTACCTCTGGCCGGACGAACGGACATCGACCGAAGTCACCGCGACCGGCAACGCGGAGTTAGTCAGGCTCTATCCGCACCGTTCCGTCGTGATGCAGACGCTATGGACGGACCTGTACTCGAAGGCGATCCGCCAGTTTGACCTTCTGGTGTACTCGGGGTTCTGGCTCACAGAGGACGCGACGTTTCACCGCATCGTGAAGGAGAAAGCAGCCGACGGAGTACCCATCCGTTTCATTTTGGGAGAGCCTTCGGCGCCGGCCGTGGCCGTTCGAGGCGAAGACGAAGGGATCGGCGCGGCGATGGCGGGCAAGATTCGAAACGCCCTCATCAACTACGGCCCACTCTTCGGTCTCCCCGGTGTCGAGTTCCGCTTGCACAGCACCACGCTCTACAACTCGATCTACCGGGCGGATGACGAGATGCTGGCGAACGGCCACCTGTACGGGGTCGGCGCCTACATGGCCCCCGTGCTGCACCTGCGCCGCGTTCCGGGCGGTGAACTCTTCGACGCCTACGCTGAGAGTGTTGAGAAGGTGTGGGAGTCAGCCCGCCCCATCTCCTCACCCGCCGATTGGGAGGGCACACACTGATGAGCCGGATCGACTACTTCCGGGACCCGAACGCCCCAAAGGCCAACTCGGTGGTTCCCTCGGTGACAGCGGTGGTCCGCGACGATGCGGGGCGCCTGTTGCTCATCCACAAGACGGACAACGACCTCTGGGCCCTGCCCGGTGGCGGCCACGACATCGGTGAACGCATCGCGGAGACCGTCGTTCGTGAGGTCCGGGAAGAGACCGGTATCGACGTTGAGGTAGACAATATTTCGGGGCTCTACACCGACCCTCAGCACGTCTTGGCCTACGACGATGGCGAGGTCCGGCAACAGTTCTCCATCTGCTTCCGGGCCCACGCGGTCGGGGGTTCCCTCCGTACAAGCAGCGAATCGAAAGAGGTCCGCTGGATTGATCCGGCGGACCTTGACGGGCTGGACATCCACCCTTCGATGATGCTGCGTATCAGGCACGGCCTCGATGATGCAGGGCGAGAGCCCTACATCGGTTAACCGCCAACGGCAGATTCCGCCATCCGGTCCCCGACGCGCTTCGACGCTGCGTGGATCTCGGGAGCCGCACGCTGGATGAACCGCCCGACGATCGTGTCCGGGCCGTACCGCTGCACGATCTCATCCAGCCGCTCAGCCGGCGTCGTCTGCGCCCCGTCCGGGGTCGTCGTCATGTCGCAGAACACCAGGGCGTCGACCAGGTCGGGGCGCTCTAGCTCGAATTCGCTCGCAAGTTCGTCACGGAGCCCGCGTTCCTCCGCTTCCAGCAACGCACAGGAGTGATGCGCAACGAGACGAACAACCCGTTCGTCCGCACCTTCCTGATCCCTGAGGAACCGCGCGCCGTCCAGGGGGTGAAAGCCCGTAGCAGCGATGGCCGGCGAGTAACCGACGTCATGCAGCACGGCCGCCGCTTCCAGCAGCTCCGCGTCGCTTCCCAGGATCGGGCTCAGGGAGCGAGCACGCTCGGCGACCCCGAGTGAGTGCGCCCACCGGCGCGGCAACGGATCGGCAAGCATCGCTTCGGAGAGCCTGTACGCCCACTGAGTCAGTCCCATGGCGGCTAAGACTACGGCTGGACCGTGGAAGCCGGGAGGGCGCGCACGGTGCGCCCCTTGCCGTGAACCGTGGCGAGCAGACCGTTCCCCTCCATTTGCGCCAGAACACGGCGTACGGCAGTGCGGGACACGCCGAACCGCTCACACAACTTCGCTTCAGACGGATAGGCGTCTCCAACTGAGAGTGAATCTTCTTCGATCACATCCGCCATGCGCTGCATCAACGAGCGGCGGTCGCCACCTCGGACCACGTGCCAGCCGGCGCCAGGGGTCGACGCAACAATCCCGTCAGCTTCGAGGACCTTGAGCGCGCGGCGAATCGTGTTCCGGGAGACACCATGCAAGACCATCAGATCGGATTCCGAGGGCAGGGCCTCACTATCCTCTGCCTTGATCTGGTTTCGCAGTGTCTCGGCAATGACCAAGTAGGTACCGCGCGGACTGGCCTTCGACACTGCTACTCCTCTTCGCGTCTGCCCGTGACTCGCTGTCAAGGATCGCACGAGAGCACGCACAGGCAGGTCCATGCCAGGCCACCTAATTCGGCCTGAGAGCTGCCGACCTCCCACGGGACTCCTGCCGGTTCACTTACATTCCGACGCCTTTCGCATCAAGGCTCGAGATGCGCGAAGTCCCATACGTTCAGATATGTCGCTTTGCCGGGGTTGTAATACATTTGCCCTTCGGCGATAGGGCGCTCCTTAGTCGGCAACTCCACTTCCTCGACTGCAGAGTGAACCCACAAAACAAGCTTAGAAATCAGCGAAACCTGCCGATCGATGGTGAAACAGTTCTGTTCAAAGGTCGATAGGCTCTGATCAAATATCGTGACCCCGACGTCAGATATTGATGCTCTCCGCAAAGAATCAGACACACTGAAATGCACCGACCTTGACGAGGCGCCATAAATATCTTGGTACTCGCTTTGGAGACCCACCTTAGAAACGAGCGTCGAAATGGAAGGGGGCGAAAACTTGCCGTCTTCCCCTTGGGGCCACCCAAGACTCACGGCCTCTGCAGCGAGTTCATCCCGTGCGACTTTAGCGCTCTCGTGCAAGTGATCGACGAACTTCTTCTCAAAACCAATCTTTCGCATATATCTCGCGCCGAAAGTTTGCATCTGCCCTACGGCAAGCGTCCCGAGCTCGAAAGCAGCGAAAGCGTGAGTAACCTTTCGGCGGCGGTCGACCGGAAGCGTGTGTAGGTATTTCAGCCACACAAACTCTTCGAAAGATTTCCGAGCCAACCCTGCGAGCAAGTGCGCGCTACCAAGCTCGGCAAAGGCAAGACCGGACACCCTTAGAGCCCCTGCCTGCCGAGAAAGAGACGCTCTGAAAAGAAACAGCCAAGGATCGCCCTCCATGAACCCTTCGACCGTCGGTTGAGGTAGGGAATCAAGAATTCCTTCTGTCCACTGTGCGGTCGAAAAAGCTAGACGCACAAGCCTGTCTTGCTCTTCACTCATGAGCGCTCTCGCCTCATCAAGTGATGTCATCACGGCAGCCTTCCTAGGGTGGGACATTGTCAGGCGATTGGCTGGCGGGCCTGCGATGTGAAGACCCCTAAGCCACCTAAAGCCGAAGGTGAACTTAAATTGACGACCGCATGGAATCGACAGTATCACGCCATGTCGAGTAACCCGAGAACCAACTGAGCGGATGCTCTTCAGTACTCTCCAAGAATTTACGCGCCCACTTCCACCCGCCAATGCGACGTAGCCCTGGCTCGCCCAAAATCATGAGGCACGTACGTGGATAGCGCTCCGCCCGAAGCGCAAGGCGCGCCTTCACGAATTCAAGCAGTTTATCGCTCGCTGCAATGGCTTTCTCCGCTTCGGCACGACTCGGCCTGTACCCCCTGTGCACAACACGCCCACGCATGTAGGCGAGGTCTTCGCTCCACCTCCGTACCGGCCCATTGGCAGCGGGGTTCCAATTACCTCCTAGTCGCGGGCCATACTCCCGCTTGATACGGGAGGCCAGTCCGCCATTCTTGGATTCATCAAATACAATCAGGGCAGCTTGAAAATCAGGGGCTTCAATCTGTTCTTCCCAGAGCAGCAGACCGAGCAAACTATCCAAGAGGATCTCTGAAGCGAGAGCCGCATGTATAACAGCATTGGCGTAGTCGCCCTGCTGGTCCATGTATTGACTTGCCACTAGCGAGCGCCCCATGACGAGCTCAAGCGGTGACCCATTCCAAACTCTTTGCAGCATGGTCAGGAGCTGTTCGAACTCCTTTTCATCCATCACTTCATCCGGATAATGCACGGGCGGCGAAAGCCAGAAAGTTCCACCACGCTCATTGCCGTACTCTTCGCCGGCGAATCTGCCGAACCAAAAAACCACCCCCGCTTGCTCTGCTCCAACGTGGGGGGTGATGTTATCGCGCTTAGCGAGGCGACTGAGCGAATAAACGTCGTATAGGACACTGAAGCAGCGCGCAAACGCCTCCCTGAGAGCAGAGTCCATATCGCTTAGCGTGTCACCATTCTGGGCCGTCACCATCTCGACAACGGTCCGGTAGGTATCTTGCGAAAGCGGCACCCTCTCCTCTGGCGCCTCACCAAGACCAGTCACCTCATGTACCACCTGAAGGAGACCGTGCAAGGAATCTGCTACATCTACCGTCTCTTTCAACTGCCAGAACTTCAAAGAGACAAAGTTTCGATTTCTCTGATTCTCGTCCAGCGGGAAAGAACCATCAGTTGCGCGTACTTCGATATCTTCCCAGCCTCGAAGTGTCTCTTCCAGGAGACGGGACACAACCGACCCGTGCTGAAGCGGGCAGGGAACCGGGAGCGCCACAAAAAAAGTAAGCAGCAGGGGGGCGCTTTCTCTGTCCTCACGGGCGGCAGAATCCATGTCTCAATCATGGCTCGCTGACACGAAGTGTCCAGCGTTTTTTCCGAAGTCGTCAACCAGTCCGCGCCCCTCCACGCAGGCTCAACGGCAGCCAACGCCAGCAAGCCGTATCTAGCCTGCTCAACGACGTAACTTGCAGGCCCCACACGATGCCGTCACGACGCTCTGCCGTCCTCCCGCTCAAGGCTGTTGCTTGTTGGGGTGCCCGTCTCAGTTCCCGTCTCGTTCATCGCCGTACGAGGCTGTCCGATGCCCTTCACTCTGCTTCACGAACCCGCTCTCCACACGCGACTGAACGCTGGTGAACCCACCCGGATCATGCCCTGACCAGCCCGGACAAACCTGCAAAGCGAGTTACGCGGGTTCGATTCCCGCCACGGCCTCTGACGTGCGCAGATGCACGGATGACGCGGCTCCTAGCTCCGTGACTCCTGTCAGACACGGAGCTAGGTCCGTTGCTTGAACTAACAGCGGCGGACCTAGGCTCCCGGCCACAAGGAGCCACGAGAGCACATGGCACAGCCGAAACACTCCACACCAACCGGGGCACGTAAGAGCGCGCTCCGCAGCCCTACGCGCTCCGTCGTCGGCGTGAGCGACGAGAGCACACAGACGCGCGCACAGAGCGCCGTACACGCTCACGTCGCCCGAGGACATCAGGACAGCGCTCCTCGATGAGCTGCGCTTGCACCTGGAGACGACCACCAACAAGCACGGACGACCGTTCCAGCGTCGGACCATCAACGCGTACGTCAACGCGGGCAAGGCACTGTCCAACTGGATCGGAGCATCGCAGCACGTCAACGAGGCGGGTGTGGTGGTCGAGTCATTCACCGACGTGGACGTGTCCACGCTGAACCACTACTTCCGCTGGCGGTACGAGACTAAGGACGTATCCAAGAGCCAGGACGGGCAAGGCGGATACACAGGCGGGGTCAACACGCAGCAACGGAACCTCCGTGCGCTGTTCCTCTATCTCGCCGACGAGTACGGACACCCCAACCCGTACGACGACCCGAAGCTCCACGGCGCACAGCGCCGCAACTCGGCAAGCCCAAGACGCTGTCCGAGAAATTCGTGACGGACGTCCTCTCTCTTACAGCGTGGGGACACGACCCCGAGCGGCGAGAGTTCGAGACCGTCAGGGACCACGCGCTCTTGCGCGTGCTCACCGAGGGACTACGCGCCGAGGAGATCCTGAACCTGCGCACCTTCGACCTGGACCTGCCCAATGGCACGCTCGTCGTCGTCCCGCTCAAAGGACAGCGCAACTCCACGGACGCCCGACCGATCCCCTTGCAGCCCAGCACGGTGAAGGCGCTGACGCGGTACCTACGGGTACGTGCCACACACCCCCGGGCAGACAGCGGTCACCCTGACTCCGCGTGGCTCTGGCTGGGGACACACGGCCGTAGGCCGCTGCGATACAAGGCGCTGCGGCCGTAGGCCGCTGCGATACAAGGCGCTCTACCAGATGGTGAAGCGGCGGGCAGACCAGGCGGGCTATGACCCCGACGAGGTGACGCCGCACTCCCTCTGTCACACGTGGGCGCATGACCTACTGGACGCGGGAGTCGCGGGCGAGAACGTCATGGCCATCCGAGGATGGTCCTCGCCCGTGATGCTCCGACGGTACGGAGCGGATCAAGCCTCACAGCGGGCGATCACCGCCGTGCACGCGCTGGGCGATCGGTACAGCTAGCCACCTGACCAGCGGCTAAGCAACAGCCGGCGAGCACATCAGACCGGGGGTGTGGGACAGCCATCAGCGACGTTCCGCACCCGCCGTCGTCTGGCTACTCGTCGCCCTTCACGAAGGACCCCATGCCCGGCGTGGTCATGAGGAGGCCCTCCGCGCGGAGAGCGGCCACGGCCTTGCGGGCGGTCATCTTGGCCACGCCCCACTCCCCCATGATCCGCGACTCGCTGATCAGGGTGTCGGGCGGAAAGGTGCCGTCCTGGATGCGCTGCCTGATGGCGTCGGCGATCTGCTGCCACCTCGGCCGCTTCGGGTCCCACTGCACCTCTGCCATACCACGGACGCTATGCAGCCGTGAGCAGGCACGCATGTGCAGGTGGGTCTATAGGGAGGCATAGACAGGCATAGACCGTTCTCGCTAACGTGACGCGCACAACAACACAGAGACCCCCGCGACAGGGCGAACTGTCCGGGGGCGTGGCCGATCACCCAAGGAGTGACCGACAGTGCGAACCCTACTGGCCTTAGTCCTTTCGTGGCTTCTCCCAGCACGAGGGAAGCGACGGGCGACCGAAGAGGTACGCAGTGCGTACCCCATCACCGCAGATTCTTCGACACGGCGGCTGACCATCACGCGTGACGCGGTGGGTGTGGGACGTCCCGTCCCCTACATCGAGGCCGACGGCTTGCCCCTCGTCCGGCCGTACGTCATCGCCCACGAGAGGGAGCAGGAGCGACGACGCCAGCGCGCCAGGCGACGCGCGGCCGTGCTGGCAACGCTCGGACAGGACTACCCGGCAGGAGCAGCGGCATGACCCAGAACGAAGCCAACTCATCCCACCTGCGTCTCCTGCCGTGGACCGAGAACGGGAAGCCCGCCTACCTGGCGACCCACAACACGGAGACGTACCTGTCCCGCATGGCCGACCGCGTGGAGGCTCAGCAGATGGAGACTGCCGTCATCGTGTTGAAGCTGACCGAACCGATGGTTGAGGACGGCGCGAAGCTCACGGTGCCTGAACTCCGTTGGGCCGCACGGAGGCTCATCGAGAGCCTGACCGAGCTCCTGGTCATCGCTGAGAGCAGGGGCCAGCGCATCCCGCCATACGCCGAGCCGGACGACAAGCGGAGCGACGACCCACGCGACGCATAGCCGTCCGCCCCTAGTCGAGAGCCCCGAGGCCCCAACCCTCACGCCGATGGGTCTCGGGGCTCTCTTACGGCTCCGGCCACTCTGGCCAGTGCTTCATAACAGGTCGCCTAGGAATGCTGCCAAGTCCTTCGGGACGGCTCCCGTACTCCGAAAGCGTCGACCTGCCAGCACGGCAACGACCACCCGAGGGGGAACCCGACATGACCGACGCTCCTACTCCTGTCACGCGCTTCGATCACTCCAACTGCGAGCACGAGCGGACCAAGGCCGGGCGCGCGAAGTGCAGGAAGGACCGCGCCACGCGTGGGCCGCCGCCACCACCGTGTCGATGCCGGGCGAGGCAACCACGAGGGTGCCCTGATCGAGACCGGGGCGGTCTTCAGAATCGAGGGCCCCGCGTGGTCACCGGTGAAGGCGGCGGAGCAGCAGCCGGGCGAAGGACCTACAGATGAGTTGATTGAGTCTGCCATGGAGGCATGGCCGAACCGTACCCAGAGTTGCTTGCCGCCAGCTCGCATCCACTGGCCGTGGGATGGGCTCCTGCTCTAATCAGCACCTGACATCGACAGTGGCTGACATTGGCGGACTAGTCTCCGTCGCGCAGCCGTTGCGGGGTGAAGGCCGCGTCAAGGCGCCACGTAAGCGCGGCGCTCGCCCGCCCCGCGTGCCGGCGCCGCGGCCTTCGCCCCGCTACGACGCGCGACCCTGCCGGCGTCGCTGCCAGCAACCGATGAAAGCTCTGATGCCGCCCCAGATTTCTTTCTGACGGAGTGTATGCACAGGGAGTCCGTCCGGAATGATAGAGGGATGACTCGATGGCGCGTGATGGCGTGGGTGAGTGCGGGTGCGGCTGCTGCGGGGCTGACGGCGTTCTTGGCCCTGCAGGGGCTGGGGCGCGCTGATCAGTGGAGCAGCGTGCTGAGCTTGTTCTTGACGGCGGGAGGGACAGCGATCGCCGTTGTAAGTTTCGTGCAAGATCGTCGGGCCTCAGGCGTGCAGTCAGTGGATGGCGCATCAGTCAATGGCTCAGTGCATCAAGTGCGCAGCGTGCGCGGAAACGTCGTTATCCGTACAAGCACCCCGACGAGCCCCAATCTGCCATCAGCATCAGTTGCTACGCCTTCCAGCGCGGTCCCCGAGGAGGGACAGTCGGCACGAGGCACTCGGGCAGGAGGCGGGCTCACCCAGGTTGACGGCGTGCGGGGTTCGGTTCATATCGGCGACAACCAGCCGACTAGCCAGGATGGGCAGGCCACGCCATGAAGGGAACTGGATGGCTTCGGCGGATTCTCGCTGGAAGGGAACCCTCAGCCGACACCCTGCCGCTGCCCCCGCAAGGTCCGGAGCGAGGTACCTCCGCTGACGGCGCAGGAGTCGGGGGCAACCTGACGCAGCTTAATAGGGTGCGAGCTCGAGAAGTCAAGATCGTCAACAATGGCATCCCGACTGTGGAGTCACGTCCATCCGAAGAGGACGTCACGCGTGCCTGCAAGGCATACGGGGCACGGCTGCGGGAGCGCTATCAGCAACTGGATCTGGAGGTACTTACGCCACTATCAGAACAGGACGAGCATCCCGTCATGCGATTGGGGGACGTGTTTGTCGCACAGCACGTCCGCACGGACCCCCCTCCAGTGGAATTGCCCCGCGAGTTGCTACGCAGACTAGTTGAAGCGGGAGAGGTAGACACCTCAGACCTGCCGCCGGGCGTGGAACCAGACACAGTAAAGCGGGTGCGACAAGCGTATCTGGAACGGCCCGCCCTGCCCGTACTGGACGTGCTCACCAAACCCGAAGCCGGCAGAGTGGTGCTGCTGGGAGACCCCGGAGCGGGAAAGTCTACTCTGGCCCGGTATGTGACACTCGCACTGGCGAATAATTCACCGGTCCAAGGGCTGGATAGATTGGCCGGTTGGGTGCCTCTTCTGGTGGAACTGCGCATATACGCCGAGGCTGGCTGGCGTGAGCGGACCTTCGAAGAATTTCTACACCACCTGCATGCCACTGAGGGTCTAGGACTACCAGCGCCGGTACTAGAGAAGTGCCTCAGCGACAGCGGACAGGTAGTGGTTATCTTCGATGGCTTGGACGAATTGTTCGATCCCCAGGTTCGCGAGGCCGTGACGAACCGTATCGCAGGTTTCGCTTCCCGCCATCCGCGAGCACGCATCCTGGTCACATCCAGGGTGATCGGTTATCAGCGTGCGATTTTGGATGGCGCGGGCTTCACCCATTTCATGCTGCAAGATTTGGATAATGAGCAAATCCGTCAGTTCGTAGCTAGGTGGTACCAGTCATCATGTCCCGACGACCCGGTTCGAGTGCGGCAACTATGCCGACGGGTGACTGACGCAGTGGAGCATTCTGCATCGGTGAGGGAACTGGCAGGAAACCCCCTGATTCTCACGATCCTGGCAATTATCGGACGGCGTAGAGAGCTCCCTCGGGACCGCCGCACGGTCTATGAGCACGCTGTATCAGTGCTGGTAGAGCAGTGGGATCCCAACAAGCGCCTGAAGGACCGGGTTGAGGAGTCCATGCCGTACCTTGGCTCCGAGGACCGGCAAGAACTCTTGCAGTTGGTTGCCAGACGGATGCAGGAAGGCCAAGGAGGGATTGCCGGAAACCATATTCCCGGTCCCGACCTGCTCGACACTTTCACCGGTTATTTGCGGGAGCGTTATGAGCTGCCGCCCGACCGCGCCACTGCCGCCGCACGGGTTATGCTACAGCAGCTTCGCGACAGGAACTTCGTCCTGAGTCGCTATGGCGGCGAGGTTTACGGATTCGTCCACCGCACATTTCTAGAATATCTTGCCGCCACCGACATCGCCCGGCGATTCAACGAGGAACACTCTCTGAGCCCGGACGAACTAATTAAAAATGTTTTTGCCAGACGCTGGAAAGACCCAGCTTGGCGTGAAGTCTTGCTCTTGCTAACCGGCAGGATCAACGAACGGTTCACCGCGGAAGCCATCGACGATCTCCTCTCTATCTGCGCTACCAGCAAGGATTCTACGGAGGTAACAGGGGCCCTAATCCTGGCCATTCAATATATCAGCGAGGCTCGCAAGCCGGGCACGTTGTCTCGGCAGAGCCGGGCGGCCGCCGACAGGGTAATTGACATCCTAGAGAATGGTGATGATTTCGACCACTGGTTCATGTGGGACAGAGCAGACGAGATCCTGCCACTCCTATCCAGTCTCGGCCAGAATTGGGCTGGCCATGAACGATACCTCCGCTGGTACAACGTCCGAGGACAGTTCGACCGCCCAATGCTGGAATTCGATGAATTCGCACTCGAACTGAGCGCTCAGATCGCAACCGCACTACGCGTTGCGCCACCGGCTGACACTGCCAAGCTGCGTCACCTAGCTGCCAATAGTCCCAATACCTATGTTCGTAAGTGCACCCTGAATGCCTTGGCGGACGGCTGGGCGGACGACCCGGCCACAGTGGCCTTCCTGCGCGACCGCGCCACCACCGACCCCGACCCCGGCCCCCGCAGCACCGCCCTGCACGCCCTCATCCAACGCTGGGCCGACGACCCGGCCACAGCGGCCTTCCTGCGCGATCTCGCCACCACCGACCCCAACCCTGCCCACCGCAGCACTGCCCTGTACGCCGTCGTCCTAGGCTCGGCTGACGACCCGGCCACAGTGGCCTTCCTGCGCGACCGGGCCACCACCGACCCCAACCCCGGACCGCGCAGCGCCGCCCTGCAAGCCCTCACCCAACGCTGGGCTGACGACCCGGCCACAGCGGCCCTCCTGCGCGATCGCGCCACCACCGACCCCGATTCAGGCCCCCGCAACACCGCCCTGATCGTCGTCGCCCGGCGCGGGGCGGACGACCCCGACACAGTTGCCCTCCTGCGCGACCGCGCCACCAACGACCCCCACCCCGGGCCGCGCAGCACCGCCCTGCAGATGCTCGCTCAACGCTGGGCCGACGACCCCGACACAGCGGCCTTCCTGCGCGACCGGGCCACCACCGACCCCGACCCCGGCCCCCGCAACACGGCCCTGCAAGCCCTCACCCAACACTGGGCCGGCGACCCCGACACGACCACCCTCCTACGCGACCGCGCCACCAACGACCCCGACGTGGCCCTTCGGCAAAGCGCAGTGCAAACTCTTGCGCAGGGCTGGCCCGACGACCCCGACACGACCACCCTCCTACGCGACCGCGCCACCAACGACCCGGACGTCACCCTTCGGCAAAGCACAGTGCAATGGTTCGCCGTCGTCACGCCGGATTCAACGGATGCCGTTCCGTTTCTGACAGGCCTAGCCGACCAAGAAAATGCGGCGGTCCGTACAGCAGTTTTCCGAGCGCTGGGCTATGGCTGGCCAACACATCCGGCTGTCGAACGGCTTCTACGCGAGCGAGTTGCCCGCGATCCAGACAGAGAAGTGCGCACTACAGTCACTGAGCTCCTCGACTCTCTTCCCTTCGGGCTGGTTTAGCTCATTCCAGCTTTAGAGATCACGGTTGCTCAAACGCACGAGGGTGTCGGGGGTGCCCGTCTCAGTTTCCGTCTCGTTCATCTCCGTTCCCGGACGTCCAGCACCGTCCATACAACCTGCCAAGTACTGCAGGTGTACGGGTCTGAACGTCCGCGGACGAGTACGCATCCCACCTTGAACACCAAAGACGTACCTGCAAAGCGAGTTACGCGGGTTCGATTCCCGCCACGGCCTCTGGCCGCCACACAGGGGCGGCCGTCTCCCGAGAGGCGCCGTCCTTCTTCTTTGCCGACGACTGGGTCCGGCCAAAGGGATGACGTGGCAGGCCGGGTCCGCCTGGACGGAAGCCGGCTGCGGCTCGCCGTGCCTAGGCTGTCACCGCTGCGGAAGGGCGGTGCCATGGATGCTGACTCCCGGACCAGGGCCGCGATCGAGGAGCACTGGCGGGCCTCGGAACGTGGGGACACCGAGGCCGAGCACGCCATCTACGCCACGGACGCGGTGCTGGACTACCCGCAGTCGGGTGAGCGGTTCCGGGGCCGCGAGACGATCTCGGCGCAACGGGGCGGGCACCCGGCCGACCGGCACTTCACCGTCCAGCGGATCACCGGCCACGCGGATCTGTGGGTGAGCGAATGCCTCATCACCTACGACGGTGTGCCGTCGCACTCGGTGAGCATCATGGAATTCGCCGACCGGCAGGTGGTGCACGAGACGCAGTACTTCGCCGGTCCGTTCGGCGCCCCCGCCTGGCGAGCCGCGCTCGCGGAACCGATGCCGGGACGGACCGTCGCCGAAGCCTGACTCCTGGCCTCGCTCGGGTCCGGCCGCGCCTGCGGCGCACGGGCGGCACCGCTTGAGAAAGACGGGACGCGCCCCTCAGAGCACCCCGCCCGGCTCCCCCCGCAGCAGTTCCGTCCAGTAGTGCCAGGAGCTGCCGGGCGAGATCCCCGTCGGGTCCAGGACCGCCAGGGTGTCCAGCATCGCCGCTGCCAGCTGGTCGTACGCCAGGGTCGTCAGCTCGCCGGAGAGGTGGGTGTCGATGGTGCGTTCGT
Source organism: Streptomyces recifensis (assembly GCF_002154615.1). Taxonomy (NCBI): domain Bacteria; kingdom Bacillati; phylum Actinomycetota; class Actinomycetes; order Kitasatosporales; family Streptomycetaceae; genus Streptomyces; species Streptomyces recifensis. Next base: position 1,895 of record NZ_MUNH01000058.1, on the reverse strand, counting down.
GGTGGAGGAGCCAGAGGGTGAAGGCCAGGGTGGAGACGTCGGTGTTGAGGGGGTGGAGGGCGGTGTCGGAGTAGGTGAGGATCGCGCCGGTGCGGCCGTCGAGGACGAGAGTGGTGTCCGCGCTGAGGGAGCCGAGGCGGATCAGGTGGTCGGCCTCGCACTCGTCGGCGTAGTACTCCGTGAGCGTCGGCAGCAGCAGCTCGGTGTCGACCACCTCCTCCGGCAGCCCCGTCTCGCGCAGGAAGCGGCGCGTCGGCTCGTGGGTGAGCGTGGGCGGGAAGTCGGTCTCCTCGAAGCGGGCCACGCGCCCGTGCCCGAACTCCTGGTCCAGCAGCCGCCCCGGCATCTCCAGCGCCAGCCCGGCCGACCCCGGCGCCGGGACCAGGCACAGCGGGCGGATCAGCGCCGCCGCCTTCCAGTACGGCGGGACCGCGCCGTCCGTCCCCGCCTCGAACAGCGCCAGCAGCCGGCGGGACGCCTCACCGGCGACACCCGGTCCGTACTGCCCCGCCAGGGAGGCGAACCGGCCGCGCAGGCCCGCCAGTTCCTCGGTGACGGCGGCGAAGCGCAGCATGGTGGTGAGCGAGGGCGCGAGGGGCCGGGTGCGCGAAGGGTCGAAGAGGTACGCGGTGGTGATCTCCCCCGTCGCGCCGTCGAGCAGTATCGACTCGCGCTCCATCCCGGCCGGGTTGAGCAGTTCCCCGATGACCAGCCGGTCCCGCAGCTCGTCCGCCAGCCGGCACGGGCCGTCGGCCGCGTCGGCGAGCCTGCGCAGCCCGTGCGCGCGCAGCGGGGCGAAGGTCAGCGGGCCGGTGTCCGGGGGCAGTCCCGCACCGGCGAGCAGGCCTCGGGTCGGGGCGTGCGTGACCCAGCGGTCCAGCTCGGCCTCGGTCAGCGTGATCGCCGTGACCCCGGCATCGGTCATGCTCATGGCTCGCTCCCCCGCGATCGGACTCGGTACGGCGGGCTCCGCGCGGCGGCCGCCCCCGACTTCCGAGAACCCTAGACCGCACCACTGACAACGCCCCGAGCCGGAAGACGCGCGGGGCCGCGTCCGCGTTGCCTCACGGAAGCGGGTTCAGCCGAACGGGCGAGCCCAGCCGCGCACCAGGCGACCTCAGCCGGACGAACCCCCAGCTCACCGCGCGTTGACCACGGCGGCCTGCGGCCGGATCGGCAGCCGGTTCACCGGCCGCCCGGTGGCCGCACGCACCGCCGACGCGATCGCCGCCGGCGACGTCACCACCGGCACCGCGCTGACCGGCTTCGCGCCGAACGGCGCCACCACGTCCCGCTCCTCGACCAGCTTCACGATCCGGATGTCCGGCGCGTCCAGCGCGGTCGGCAGCGCGTACCCGGTGAGGTCGGGATGGCGGATCAGCCCGCGCGGCGTACGGAGGTTCTCGGTGAGCGCGATGCCCACGCCCTGCGTGACCCCGCCCTCGATCCGCGCCGCCAGCTGCGCGGGGTTGAGCACCCGGCCCACGTCCTGGGCGACCGCCAGCTCCACCACCCGGACCGAGCCCAGCTCCACGTCGACGTCGACCACCGCGCGGATCGCGCAGAAGGCGAGGCCGACGAAGGCGTCCCCCTGCCCGGCGCCGTCCAGCGGCTCGGTGGGATGGGGACGGCACTGGGCGGTGGCCCACAGTTCCTTGCCCTCCAGCGCCTCGGTGACGGTGGTGGAGAGCACCCCGTCGTACGAGGTGATCTTGCCGTCGGTGATCTGGAGCAGCTCGGTGGACATGCCGAACTTGTGCGCCAGCGGCTGGAGGAGCTGGGTGCGGACCATCTTCGCCGCCCGCTCCACCGCCCCGCCGGAGACCCAGGTGTGGCGGCCCCGGCAGCCGGGGCCGGCCGGGGGCTGGTCGGTGTCGACCGGCGCCACGTGGACC
>NZ_MUNH01000006.1:0-8118 GCF_002154615.1 Streptomyces recifensis | reverse complement strand
CGGCGGCGACGGCGGCGCGAGGCGGCTCACCGACGACGCGTCAGGCGGGGTGGCGGCCACCGGAGGGTGTGCTTGACGTGCTGTGCCTAAGGACCGGACGGCACCTTGCTGTTCAAGCCAATTGGCTGAGACGTACACACCAATCCCTGGATTCTGATGTGCGAACGCGGGGGCTGGAATGGTCGCCTTTTCCGCGCCGCGGTCAGCCTCGCACAGGAAGGGGGGCACGAATGCCGGAGCTGAGCGCTTTCGGTTCGTGATCTTAGTCGGCCGGTCGCGGCCACGTCTGTGAGCCATCTCACCCTGTGGACAGGGAACGGAGGGGCCCCGGGAAGCCTCGTCTCCCTCAATCTCTCTTTCCCGCAGGTCACTTGGCCACAGCCTCCGATCCAACCCGCCTTCGGCTCTCCGGCGGGTGGCCCCAGCGCCGAGTTCCGCGACACCCGGATTCCGCACCCATCACGAAGCCCGAGCGGAATTGTTTCCGTGACGTTTCACTGAATTGCACGCCGCATTCGGGCTGGGTGAAAAAACAATCGCAAGAGGGCTCCGGTGTAATTCCCGAGCGCGTCATGCTCTCCGCCGGCGCCGGACCGGAGGACGCGGGAAATGGCAGCGGACCGCATCCGGTCGGGGCACCACAGCTTGGAGGAGCGGCCGGTCTTCGCCGGGACTCCGTCCTTCATCGCCACTCTGCGGGCCGGCGGGGGCCGGGACCGGCCCCGGTGTCCGGCCGCGTACACGGCGGCGGCCGGGCTCGCCGGCGCACTGTGCCCCTGGCCGACTGCCGGAGACCGCGCCGGGGCGCACCTAGGGCGCTACCGTGCGCGCGTGAGCCCGGCCTCGGCGGCCTCCGGGCTGGCGAAGGTGGGCAGCACCGCGGCGGTGCCGGTGACTTCGAGCATGCGGTCCACGTACCGGTTGGCGCCTATCAGTCCGACCGGGCGCTGCCGCCGGGTGGCGAGAAGGTGGTTGACGAGCAGGGAGTCGGCGAAGCCCAGGTGCCGGAGGTCGTACACGAGCGGGCCGGGGAAGACCCGCAGGACGTGGGCGGTGGCGCGCTCGACGTTGTCGATGAAGGCCAGGTCGAGTTCGCCGCGCAGTTCCATCACCCACACCGAGCCCCACGGCGCGGAGGCGGACACTCCCGTTCCGCCCTCGTCGTGCTGTTGCTGGGAGTACATGCGCACGAGCATTCCGTATTGCTTGACCCATGACAACATTGCGTGTCCGTGCGCACGCTCTGCGTCGCCGGCTGGTATATTCCGCCCCTTTCGTGCGCATCACCCACTCTCATCAGGGCAGACGGTCCCAGTCCGGGCGCCGAGAGACCCGGATTCGAGGGAATGGATCATGGTGTCAGTGCAGAGCGTGGACGACCGCCGCCCGAGCGGGTCACACGAAAGAGGGACAACAGCGGAGACCCCACGGACGGACCGGGCGGGAGCGGGCGGCCTGAACGGGCACATGCTGATGGCGGCCGTCGTGTCCGCGATCAGCGGCCTGCTGTACGGCTACGACACCGGCGTCATCTCCGGCGCGCTGCTCCAGATCTCCGACGAGTTCCAGATCGGCAGCACCATGAAGGAGACCATCGCGGCGGGCATCCTGCTGGGCGCGGTGATCGGCTCCCTGGTGTGCAGCCGGCTGTGCGAGCGCTTCGGGCGGCACCGCACCATCCTGCTGATGTGCGGGATCTTCATCGCGGGCAGTCTGAGCTGCGCCCTCGCCCCCGACGCGGTCGGCCTGGCCCTCGCCCGCGTGCTGCTGGGCTTCGCGGTCGGCGGCGCCACCCAGACCGTACCGATGTACGTGGCCGAGCTGGCCCCCATGGCGATCCGCGGCCGCCTGGTCCTCTGCTTCCAGCTCGCCATCGGCGCGGGCATCGTCATCGCCACCGTCGTCGGCGCGACCGAGGCCGTGTCCTGGCGGGTGGCCATCGGGGCCGCCGCCGCACCCGCCCTGCTGATGCTGCTCGGCCAGCTACGGCTCCCCGAGAGCCCCCGCTGGCTGATCCTGCGCCACGGGCGGACCGACCGGGCGCGCGAGGCGCTGGAGGAGCTGCGGCCCGAGGGGTACGACGTGGCGGCCGAGCTGGACGAGATCGCCGGCCTGGCCAGGCAGCAGGAGGACACCGACCGTGCCGAACGTGGCTGGCGCGGGCTGCGGCAGCCGTGGGTGCGCCCGGCGCTGATCGTCGGCTGCGGCATAGCGGCCTTCACCCAGCTCTCCGGCATCGAAATGATCATCTACTACGCCCCGACCATCCTCACCGACAACGGCTTCCCCCAGACCGACGCGCTCCGGATCAGCGTCGCCCTCGGCGTGGTCTACCTGGTGATGATGATCGTCGGCCTGTGGATCGTGGACAAGGTCGGCCGCCGCCGGCTCACCCTGGTCATGGTGCCCGGAGCCGCGCTCAGCCTCTTCGCCCTCGGCGCCCTCTACGTCACCGGCCACGGCACCCGCGCCTACGTCCCGGCGATCGTGGGCTGCCTGCTGGCCTTCATGTTCTTCAACGCCGGCGGCCTCCAGCTCATGGGCTGGCTCACCGGATCGGAGATCCACCCGCTGTCGGTGCGGTCGGCCGCCACCAGCGTGCAGTCGGCCACCCTGTGGAGCACCAACCTGCTGATCACCCTCACCCTGCTGACGATGATCAACGCCTTCGGCGTGGGACAGGTCTTCTGGATCTACGCCCTGTTCAACGTCGCCGCCTGGCTGTTCGTCCGGCGGCGGATGCCGGAACTCACCGGGCGCAGCCTGGAGGACATCGAACGGCATCTGAAGGAGCGGAAGTTCCGGCCGCGCGACTTCGCCCGGTCGTGACCCCGGCCGGGGAGGTGCGGGACGCCGCGCCTCCCCGGTGCACGATGCTTGACCCATGCGTGCCGCCCGTCTGATCCGCATGGCGCTTCTCGTCCAGTCCACCCCCGGCCTGACCGCCGACGCCCTCGCCCGTGAACTGGACGTCTCCCGGCGTACGGTGATCCGCGACGCCCAGGCGCTCCAGGAGGCGGGCGTCCCCATCCGTGCCGAACGGGGCCGTGCGGGCGGCTACCACCTGGCGCCGGGCCACCGCACCCGGCTCACCACCCTGCACCCCACCGAGGCCGAGACCCTCTACCTGTCCGGCCTGCCCACCGCCCTGCGCGACCTCGGCCTGTCCGACGCGGCGGACACCGCGCGGCTGAAGCTCTCCGCCGCCCTGCTCCCCTCGCTCCGCGCGGCGGCCGAGTCCTCGGTGCGCCGCTTCCACCTCGACGCCCCGGCCTGGTTCCGCGAGCCGTCGGCCCCCGAGCTGCTGCCGGAGCTGGCCCGCGCGGTGTGGTCCGACCGCACCGTCGAGATCACCTACGCGCGGCCGGGCCGGGACGACGCGGTGACCCGCCTGCTCCAGCCGTACGGGCTCGTGCTGAAGGCGGGCGTCTGGTACGTCGTGGGCCGGGTCCCGGAGGGGCCGGGCGGCGCCTGGCGCACCTACCGCGTCGACCGGGTCACGGCCCTCTCTCCCACCGGGGACCAACCCTTCGTCCGCGAGCCGGACTTCGACCTGACCGAGTACTGGCGGGCCAACGCGGAGGCGTTCGCCCGCACCCTGCTGCGGACGACGGCCACCCTGCGTCTCACCGAGCGCGGGCTCGCCCGGCTGCCCGCCGTCGCGGACCCGGCCGGGGTCGCCGAGGCGCTGGCGTCCGCGAGCGGGCCGGACGCCGACGGCCGGGTGACCGTCGAGCTGCCGGTGGAGTCGGAGGAGGTCGCGTTCGCGCAGCTCAGCGAGTTGGGCGCGGACACGGAGGTACTGGCCCCGGACGGCCTGCGCGAACGCTTCCGCGCGCAAGCGCGGGATCTCGCCGCGCTGTACGGCGTGGCCGGTCAGCGGTAGTCGTCGGGGGTGCCCTCCTTGCCGCCGAACTTGACCTCCTCGAAGTAGGCCCAGGCGTCCGGCCGGCTGCCGTCGATGTCCGTGATGCCGTACGTCTGGGCGAGTTCCGCGCTGGAGGTGGACCTGCCGTTCCAGCGGGCGGCGCGGCCGGGGTCGGCGGCGAGGGCGGCGATGCCGCGGGCGAGGTAGGCGGGGGACTCGGCGGTGGCGAAGTCGGGTTCCCGGGCGACGGCGTCGCGCCAGTTCTCCTCGGTCACGCCGAAGTGGCCGAGCATCTGCTCCGAGCGCAGGAAGCCCGGCGTGACGGCGACGGCCGTACCGCCGTACTCGGCGAGTTCCTCGCCCAGGCCGAAGGCGATGCGGATCGGGGCGTTCTTGGCGAGGTCGTAGTAGAGGTTCTCCCGGTACCGGCGGTTGTAGACCGCCGTGCCGTCGGTGACCTCCACGTGCAGCGGACCGTCGGAGCGGATCAGGAGCGGGAGGGCGAGCGCGGCGGTGATCACGTGCGAGCGCACCCCGAGTTCGAGGATGCGCAGGCCGTCGTCGAGCGGGGTCTCCCAGCTCTTCCTGCCGAAGACGGAGCCCACCAGCAGGTGTTCGCCGCCCCAGAGGTCGTTGACGAGGATGTCGAGCCGCCCCTGCTCGCGGTCGATCCGCGCGACGAGCGTCCGCACCTGCTCGGGGTCCAGGTGGTCGGTGGGTACGGCGATTCCGGTGCCGCCGGCCGCCGTGACCAGCTCCGCCGTCTCCTCGATGGTCTCGGTGTCCCGCCCGACTTCGCTGGCCCGCTCGCGGGTGGTGCGTCCGGTGACGTAGACGGTGGCTCCGGCCCGGCCCAGCTCGACGGCCATCGCCCGCCCGGCGCCCCGGGTGGCCCCGGCGACGAGGGCGATGCGTCCGGCGAGGGGTGCGGTGAGGTCTTGTGTGGTCATGCTTCCACGGTGCCCGCCAAAGGTGACAGAGTTCGTCACCTTTGTTCGCGCGTGGCGTCGATTTTCTCGCTGACCACCGAGTACGCCGTGTCGCGGTGTGCGTCGTGCTCGGCCAGGCGGGCGGTCAGGGAGGCGCGGATGTCGTCGTACGTGTCCGAGCCGAGGGGCAGGCGGAGCGGGGCCGCACCGCTGTCCACGAGGTCGATCATGGCCTGGGTGATCTTCTCCGGGGCGTTGGGCAGGACGAAGGTGCCGTCGGTGAGGGCCCGGCGGGTCTCGCCGGCCGGGGTGGCGGCGTACTCCGGCATGGGCGGGGCGGCGTCCAGGGAGGCACCGAAGCCGGTCGGGGTGGCGCCGGGCTCCACGATGGTGAGGGCGATGCCGAAGGGGGCGATCTCCCGCGCGACCGTCTCGCAGAAGCCCTCGATGCCCCACTTGGAGGCGTGGTAGTAGGCGAAGCCGGGGTAGGTGGTCTGGCCGCCCGCCGTGGAGACCTGGAGGATGCGGCCGTGGCCCTGGGCGCGCAGGTGGGGCAGCGCGGCGCGGATGACGTGGATGGAACCGAGCAGGTTGGTGTCGATCACCCGCCGGATCTGTTCCTCACCGGCCTCCTCCACGGAGCCGAGGACGCCGTACCCCGCGTTGTTGACGACCACGTCGATCCCGCCCAGGTCCGCGAAGGCGTCGGCGAGGACCTGTTCGGTCCGGGCGGTGTCGGTGACGTCGAGACGGGCGGTCCACAACCGGTCGCCGTACTGGGCGCGCAGGTCGTCCAGGGCCTCGGGGCGGCGCAGGGTGGCCGCCACCCGGTCGCCGCGTGCGAGCAGCCGCTCGGTGAGGAGGCGGCCGAACCCGGACGAGGTGCCCGTGATGAACCAGGTGCTGGTCATGGTGTTCCTTCCGGTGAAGTCGCCTTCCGACGCTAGGAGTTGACGTGCACTCGAAGGCAAGCCGTCAGGCCGGGTGGATGGACCGCACCTCGTAGGCGACCGCCGGGCTCGGTACGGGGCCCCGGCAGGTGAGCCGGTGGGGGGCCGTGCGGTGGGCGCGCACCTCGATGTCGAACGCGGTCGGGTGCGGCGCGTGGAGTTCGACGCGGACACGCCAGTCGTCGCCGTCGCGGGCGGTGCCGGTGACCGTGTAGTCGTGCCGTCCGGCCGGGCCGAAGCGGGCGAGCAGCGCGGCGACGGCGACCTGCTGGGGCGGGGCGAGGTCGGTGTAGCCGCGCAGGAAGTCGGGGTGGACGCGCCCGGCGAGGTGCTCCTCGACCACACCCACGGCCGAGACGGGGTCGAGGAGGCCGTAGTAGGTCCCGTCGGGCACGACGACGACGTTGGCGGCGAACCGGTCCCCGCCCACGTGGGTGCACTCCCAGACGAGGTTGGGCCACCGCTCGCTGAGCGCCCGCGCCACGGGCCGGCCGCGTACCGCGCAGCAGATGTCGTGCTGGCCGTGCGCGCAGACCAGGACGACCGGCGGCTGGTCGAGACGGCCCGGCCACCGGAGGGCCTCGGTGATCTCCACGAGGTCCTGGTCGCTGCTCCAGGTGCCCCAGCGCTGGCGGTAGGCGCCCGACCGCTCGTAGTGCAGCACGGCCCAGCGGCCGGGCCCCTCCGGTCTGGGACGGGCGAGCCGCCGGACGAGGAAGATACGGGCGCGCACGGCGTGGGCGGCGGCCCAGACGTGAGCCTTGACCACCGGGTCCAGGTCGATGCCGTCGTAGCCGTTGGACGGCCACGCGCCCCGGTACTCGATCAGCACCCAGACCGTTCCGCGCGGCGCGGTGCCCGCGAGGGAGTCGCCGCGTATCCGGGCGGCGTCGGCGCAGAAGAACCGGTCTGTGGTGGTCACCGGGCCGCTACTGTCCGCCCGGCACCAGCACGCCCGCGCGCAGCAGCCGTCCGGCGAGGGGGAGCCCGAGGTCGCCGGCCGTACGGACCTCGCCGTCGAGCAGGCGGGTCACGGCGGGCAGGTCGGTCGCGGGGAAGTCGAGCCAGCCGACGCGGGTCATCAGGCGGGCACCCTCCAGCCGTGCCTCCAGGGCTTCTCGCAGGCGTACGGGCGACCCGGGAGCGAGGGCGTCGACGGCGGCGAGCTGCGCCAGCGGGCCGAGCGGTGCCGGACGGCCCTGGCCGCGCCGGGTGCGGTGGAACAGGGGGGCGGGGTCGGCGTCGGACAGCGCGGCGGTGAGGCGTTCGCGTACGCCGTCGAGCACGTCGGCCGTGGCGTCGGCGCCGAGCGGCAGCGTGGCGCGGGTCCAGGCGTCCTCGCGCAGCGCGGCGAGGGCTGCCTCGGCGAGCTGTTCGGCCAGCGCGTACCGGGTCCAGACGTGGACGCCCAGGGTCAGGTGGACGGAGACCTCGCCCTTGGCGCGGGCGGCGTGCAGCCAGCCGCGCGGCAGGTAGAGGACGTCGCCGGGCTCCAGCACGGTGTCGATGTAGGCGGGCCCCTCCGCCGCCTCGGCGACGGCCGCCCGGTGGCCGGTCCAGGGCTGGTCCCTGAGCGGGTCGCGGTGCACGGGCTCGTGGACGAGCCAGCGCTTGCTGCCCTGGATCTGGATGACGAACACGTCGTGGACGTCGTAGTGGTCGTCGAAGCCCTGGCTCTGCGGCGGGGTGACGTAGGCGTTGGCCTGCACGGGGTGTCCCAGCTCGGCGCTCAGGGCGGCGCAGAGTTCGCCGACCGGCGCCCAGGTGCGCTGGAGGGCCTGGAGGACGAGGGTGGCGCCGTCGGCGAACAGCCGCCACAGCGCGGTGTCGTCGAGCTGGTCGGCGATGGTGGCGCCGACTCCGCCGGGCGAGGTGTAGGACGACTCGGGGAGCACGGTGCCGTTCTTGGCGACGCGGAGGAAGGGCGTGCGCAGGCCCCGGCGCGCGATGAGTTCGTCCACCGCGCCGGCGTCGAACACGTCGGAGAAGTCGCTCGCGTGCCGGGCGAGCAGCGCGGTGCGCGACCAGACGTCCCGTGCGAAGACGTCGGGGCGGAGACCGGTCAGACGGCGCTCCAGAATCCCGGCACCCCCAGGGGTGCCGGGATCAGGGAAGGCGCCGGCCGGGCCGGTCAAGCGCCGCCGTCCGCACCGCCGTCGTGGACGCCGGGCTCACCGGCGGCTCCGCCGTCGGCCGGACCCTCGGCACCGCCGTCGGCGCCACCGTCGTGGACGCCGGGGACACCGGCCGCGCCACCGTCCGCGGGGCCCTCGGCACCCTCGTCCGCGCCGCCGTCGGCTCCGCCGTCGTGCACACCGGGGACGCCGGCCGCGCCGCCGTCCGCGGGGCCCTCGGCGCTGCCGTCCGCACC
>NZ_MUNH01000591.1:0-7670 GCF_002154615.1 Streptomyces recifensis | reverse complement strand
CGCACACCGCCGCCGCGCTGGGCGGCGAGTGGACGCACGCGTACAGCCGCGAGGAGGCCGTCTTCCCGGCCGGGGTCTCGGCCGCCGGCAAGTACTGGCCGCCGGTCCGCCGGATCGACCAGGCGTTCGGCGACCGCAACCTGGTCTGCTCCTGCCCGCCGCTGGACGCCTACGAAGACTGAGCGCGCGCATGAAGCAAGGCCCCCTGTCCGGGCTCGGGCGGGGGGCCTTCCTCGTTTCCGCTCAGGTGGTGGACCGCCGTGACGGTGCCGGAGAGCTGGTGGGGGATGCTCATTGCTCCTGGGGCCACACCGTAGGGGCCGGGCGGTCTATGCCGGGTAGGCGTGGGTCTGCGTCGCCTTGACGGTCGCCCAGACCGGCGCACCGGTGTGCAGGTCCAGCTCGGCGGCGGCCGCGGTGGTGAGGTCGGCGGCGAGCCGGATCTCCCCGGTCAGGTCCGCTCGGATCTGATCGCCGTGCGTCTCCAGGCCGGCCACCTCGCAGCGCCACAGGTTGCGCGCGCTCACCCCGGTCGGCCGGTCCCGGAACAGGGTCACGGCCACCGGCGGGAACGCGACGAACACCGGCCCGCGCAGATCCTCGGTGGTGGTGATCGACGGCCCGCCGTCCAGCCGTACCGCGTGCCCGTCGGCCTCGCCGCGGTAGAGGTTGAGGCCGACCAGCTGCGCGATGTAGTCGGTGCGGGGGTGCCGGGCGATCTCGGTGGGCGTGCCCTCCTGCACGACCTGGCCGTGCTCGACCACCACCAGCCGGTCCGCGAGCACCATGGCGTCCAGCGGATCGTGCGTCACCAGCACGGCGACCGCCTCGAACTCCGCCAGATGCCGCCGCAACTGCGAGCGGACCTCCAGTCGGGTGCGGGCGTCCAGCGCGGCGAGCGGCTCGTCCAGGAGCAGCAGCCGGGGCCGGGTCGCCAGCGCCCTGGCCAGCGCGACCCGCTGGGCCTGACCACCGGAGAGACGGCGGGGCTTGGCACCGGCGTGGTCGGCCAGGCCCATGCGCTCCAGCCAGGTGGCGGCCTGCGCGCGGGCCTCGGCCTTGCCGGCGCCGTGGCAGCGCGGCCCGAAGGCCACGTTGTCCAGCGCGGTCAGGTGCGGGAAGAGCAGGTAGTCCTGGAAGACCACGCCGACCGGCCGCTTCTCCGGCGGAACGCGCTCAAGCCCGGTGCCGTCCAGCCGCAGATGCCCCTCGGAGAGCGGCACGAGGCCCGCCAGGGCGCGCAGCGCGGTGGTCTTGCCCGCGCCGTTCGGCCCGAGCAGCGCGACCACGTCACCGGGGGCCGCCCGCAGGGACACGTCCAGCCGGAAAGTGCCCCGGTCGACCACGAGACGGGCGTCGAGGCCCTGTCCGTCCGCTGCCTCGAGCAGGGCGGGAGGCGCGTCGATGTCGGTCATGGGGCGGTCGTCCTCCGTGGGCGCCGGCGTGGTCGCTGTCCTCCATCCTCGCGGCACCGTCACGCTCCCGTCATCCAACGGTCCCGCAGGCCCGCGAGCACCGCGATGGACACGGCCAGCAGGATCAGGCTGAGGGCGATGGCGGCCTCCGGGTCGTTCTGGAGGGCGAGGTAGACCGCGAGCGGCATGGTCTGGGTCCGGCCGGGGAAGTTGCCCGCGAAGGTGATCGTGGCCCCGAACTCACCGAGCGCGCGGGCCCATGCCAGCACGGCACCGGCCGCGATGCCCGGCGCGATCAGCGGCAGGGTGACCCGGCGGAACGCGGTGAACCGGGACGCGCCGAGCGTGGTCGCCGCCTCCTCGTAGCGCGGGTCGGCCGCCCGAAGGGTGCCCTCCACGCTGATGACGAGGAACGGCATGGCGACGAACGCCTCCGCGATCACCACACCGGCGGTGGTGAACGGCAGGGTGATGCCGAACCATGAGTCCAGCCACTGGCCGACGATGCCGTTGCGGCCGAGCGCGAGCAGCAGCGCGACACCGCCGACGACCGGGGGCAGCACCAGCGGCAGCGTCACCAGCGCCCGCACCAGACCGCGGCCGGGGAACTCGGCGCGGGCCAGCAGCCATGCCAGCGGCACGCCGAGCACCAGGGCGACGGCGGTGGCGGCGGTCGCGCTGATCAGAGAGAGCTGGAGGGCCTGCCACACCTCGGTGCTGGTGAGCTGGGACGGCAGGCCGCGCCAGGGGGCGCGGACCAGCAGGGCGAGCAGCGGAACCAGCAGGAACGCCATGGCGAGCAGGCCCGGCACCAGCAGCGGTACCGGCACGCCCCGGCGGACGGCACGGACCCGCGGGCGCCGCGGTCCGCCTCTGCCGGACCGCGCCACGCCGGGCTGCTTCGGCTCGGTCACGGCTTGAGGAAGCCTGCCCGGGTCAGCACCTGCCGGCCGTCGGGGGACTTGACCAGGGCGATGAAGGCGGCGGCCGCGTCGGCGTTCTTCGAGCCCTTCAGCGGGGCGATCGGATAGTCGTTGATCGCGTCCTTGGACTCGGGGAACTCCACACCCTGGACCTTGCCGCCGGCGGACTTCACGTCCGTCCGGTAGACCAGGGACGCGTCGGCCTCCTTCAGCTCCACCTTGTTCAGGGCGGCCTTGACGTCCTGCTCGTAGGAGACCGGGGTGACCTTGACGCCGCCGGCGTCGAGGACCTTCTGCGCGGCCGCGCCGCACGGCACGGTCTTGTCGCAGAGGACGACCTTGAGCTTCGGGTCGGTGAGGTCCTTCAGCGAGGCGACCTTGTCGGGGTTGCCCGGCAGGGTGGCGATCTCCAGCTGGTTGCGGGCGAAGGTCGACGGGGCGCTCGTCGTGTCCCGCTTGTCGGTGACGATCTTCATCGTCTTGGGGCTGGCGGCGGCGAACACGTCCGCCGGGGCGCCGCTGGTGATGCTGGCGGCGAGGGTGTCACTGCCGCCGAAGTTGAACGCGACCTTGGTGCCGGGGTGCTGCTGCTCGAACTGCTTGCCCAGGGTCGTGAAGCTCTCCTTGAGGGAGGCGGCCGCGAACACGGTGACCGTGCCGGACAGCTTCGGGGAGGCGGAGCCGGAGCTGTCGGCCTTGGCGGGCGTGGACCCGTCGGAGTGGGAGCAGGCGCTGAGGGCCAGCAGGGCGGCGACTCCCACACCGGCCGGCGGCAGCATCCGGCGGGTCCGGCGTGCGGTACGGGTCATCACGGTCTTCTACTCCTCGTCTCGGCGGAACAACGCTCGCGCCCGTCAAGGGGGCGGAGACCGGCCGCGAGGTCGATGATACTGCCGCATCTGCCAGACGTAAGTCGAGTGTCGCTTCGCATGCGCTGTGAAGTTGTGGTTCAGGGCTGGCATATGCGGTTGGGTGATCACCGGTGGCCGGGTCGCCCCGGCTCGCTTCCGGAGCCGCTCAGAAGCGGTCGACGTGCACGTTGGTCGACTTCACGCGGGCGGTGGCCTCCATACCGACCTCCAGCCCGAGTTCGTCGACCGCCTCGCGGGTCAGCAGCGAGACCAGCCGGTGTGGACCCGCCTGGATCTCCACCTGGGCTGCGACGTCACCGAGCTTGATGGCGGTGACGATGCCGGGGAACGCGTTGCGCACCGAGGTGGCCGAGGTCTCCTCCTCGGCCGTCCCGCCCGCCTGGGCCAGTTCGACGGAGAACGCGGCGAGGTCCTGACCGGCGATCAGGCGCCGCCCGGACTCGTCGCGGTGGGTGGCCACCCGGCCGGCGTCGGCCCAGCGGCGGGCGGTGTCGGGGCTCACGCCGAGGAGCCGGGCTGCCTGGCCGATCGTGTACGACTGCATGCTGGTCACCATAAAGCGAGAGGTCGGCGGGCGTGCGCCCGGGCGGGACGCGGGAGCGTCCGGACGGCTCAACCCGTGTGCACCCGGGGGCGGCGGGCCCGGTCCGGCTCAGCCTCGCGCAGCACCTCGCGGGTGACCGGCGCGACCTCGCCCTGGCCGAAGAGGAAGAAGCGCAGGAAGTTGGCGAACGGGCTGCCCTCGGTCCACTCGAAGAAGATGTGCGGCGTACGCCCGGTCAGGTCCCGTACGTGCAGCAGCAGGGCGGCGAGGGCGTTGGGGATGGAGGAGGACTCCACGGTCAGCACCCGGTAGCGGTTGTGCAGGACCTCGCCGCGCACCGTCAGGCACGTCTCGAACTCCGAGGGGTCGGCCACCGTGACCTCGACGAAGACGAAGTCCTCCTGCTCGGGCATGTCGTTGTCGGTACGGATCTGCTCGATCTTGTCGCGGTACTCGGCCCGGTCGCGGTTGTCGGGCTCGTTGGCGATGAAGCGGATCTTCCGGCTGGCCATGTCCCGGACGAACCGTTCCGCCATCGGGTCCATCGCCACGCTGGTCACCCGCAGCTCGAAGGAGCGGGCCAGCCGGGACAGCAGGGAGACCAGCATGATGCCCGCGATGAAGCAGGCGCCGATCTTCACGCCGTCCGGGCGCTCGATGACGTTGGCCACCGTGGTGTACAGGAACACGGCGGAGATCACGCCGAAGCCGATGGTCCAGCCGCGCTGTCCGGCCTTGCGGGCGGCGATGGTCACCGCGATGGCGGCCGAGCTGATCAGCACCAGCACACCGGTGGCGTAGGCGCCGCCCTGCTTGTCCACGTTGGCGTCGAAGAGCCAGGTGACCAGGAAGGCGATCAGGATGAAGACGATGACCATCGGGCGCACCGCGCGGGCCCAGTGCGGGGCCATGCCGTACCGGGGGAGGTAGCGGGGCATCAGGTTCAGCAGGCCGGCCATGGCGGAGGCGCCGGCGAACCACAGGATGGCGATGGTCGAGACGTCGTAGACCGTGCCGAACGCGTTGCCCAGGTACTCGTGGGCGAGGAAGGCGAGGGCGCGGCCGTTGGCCTGGCCGCCCGGCTTGAACTCGGCGGCCGGGATGAGCAGCGTGGTGATGAAGCTGGTGGTGATCAGGAAGCAGCTCATGATCACGGCGGCGGTGGTGAGCAGCTTCTTGGTGTCCCGGATGCGGCCCGCCGGGTGTTCCTCGGTGTCGCCCGCGTCGCCCTGGACGTGCGGCATCACGGCGACGCCGGTCTCGAAGCCGGACAGGCCGAGGGCGAGCTTGGGGAAGACGATCAGGGCCACGCCGATCATCGCGAAGATGCTGCCGTGCTGGACGGTCAGGGCGTTGGTCCAGTCGGTGACCACGTGCTCGGCGGTCAGCACGTGCCACAGACCGGTGATCACCACGACGAGGTTGAGCGTGAGGTAGATGCCCACCAGGGCGACCGCGACGCCCATGGCCTCCAGGAAGCCCTTGAGGAAGACCGCGCCGAGCAGCGCCACCAGGATCAGCGTGATGAGCATCTGGTGGCCGCCCAGCGTGCCGGTCAGATGCGGGTTCTCCACCAGGTGGGTGGAGGCGTCGGCGGCGGAGAGGGTGATGGTGATCAGGAAGTCGGTGGCCGCGAACCCGAGCAGGGTCAGCACGAACAGCTTGCCCTTCCAGAAGGACAGCAGCCGCTCCAGCATGGCGATGGAACCCTGCCCGTGCGGGCTCTCCTGCGCCACCCGCCGGTACACCGGGAGGGCGCCCGCCAGGGTGACGACGACCAGCACGATGGTCGCCAGCGGGGAGAGCAGACCGGCCGCGAGGGCGGCGATGCCGGGCTGGTAGCCGAGGGTGGAGAAGTAGTCGACGCCGGTCAGGCACATCACCCGCCACCAGCGCTGACCCCGGTGCGGGGGTTCCGGCTCGGCGTGCGGACCGGTCAGGCCACCCCGCTTGCCCATGTCGGAGAGCCCCTGCAGCATCCAGCCGCGCAGACGGCTGGGAGGGTGCTCGGTCGTGGCCATCGGCGTGCTCCAGGTGGTGCGGCTCGGCTGCCTGCGGTCACTGCCTGCGGTCGCGCGGACAGCCGGACCAGCGTATGCGGAGAGTGACGTTCGCCCCATGGATTCCGGGGCGGGGAGGCGTCAATCCTGCGTTAAGAATGGGCCGACGGGGGCTGCTGACGCACCGATAAGTGAAGGCCCGGAGCCTGCGTGGACGGGAGACGCGGTGTGCGGGCGGCGCCGGGAGAGGTTTCGGGGGCTCCGGGAGCGGACACCGAGCGTCATCTCGGGCGAGATCGTCGGGTGTCGTCCGCACCCTGTCCATGCTGCCTCGCGCGAGGGCGGTCCGCAGCCCAGCGCGAGCGGGGTCAGAGGCCGCGGATGTCCATGCGCCAGTGCCAGGTGTTGCGGCGATGGACGGCCGTCAGGTCCGACTCCAGCGGGGAGGGCGGCACCGCGAGCACCGGGCAGCGGGCGTGGGCGAGGCACTGCCGGGAGACCCGGCCGGAGAACGCCCGGCGCAGTCCCCTGCGGCCCGCGCCGACCACCAACAGGTCGTCCTCGCGGTCCGCGACCGCCAGCAGCGCCGGCCCAGGCGTGCCGCGCACGATCACCGCGTGCAGCGGGAGGCCAGGACCCTCCTCGCCGAAGAGGTCGTCGAGCAGGGAGGTCAGGCGGTGTTCCGCCATCCCCTGCCACTCCTCGGCCAGCGGGTCGGCGACGGGGGAGCGCCGGCCGGCCGGATCGCCGCCGGGCGGCGTCCAGGCCAGCACCGGCCACAGCTCGGCGGCGAGCCGGTGGGCGAGCGCGGTGGCCCGGCGCAGGACCGTGACGCTGCCCAGGGAACCGCTCACACCGACGACCACCCGCGTGGCCCAGGGGGCGTTGTAACCGGACATCACTTCACGCTCCTCGGGGAGGGACCGCTCGCGCATCCTGCTTCCATCCCACCCCCGTCGGGCCGATTCGACCAGCCGGCCCAAGGCTCCCCGGCCCCGGACGCGCGTCGGGGCCGGTGCGCACCGTGTGTGCGTCCGGCCCCTGCGATCGTCGGGCGGCCTCGTCGGGCCGCCTCAGGTGCTGCTTCAGGCGGCGGTCATGAGGGCGCCGAGCGGGCGGTGGGGGGCGATGACCCGGCCGTCGGGCAGCAGCTCCCCGGTGTCCTCGAAGAGCAGAACGCCGTTGCACAGCAGACTCCACCCCTGTTCCGGGTGGTGCGCCACGAGACGGGCCGACTCGCGGTCGGCGGACTCGGCTGGCGGGCAGGTCGGTTGATGCTGGCACATGGGCGGGATCTCTCGCTTTGTCGTGGTCATGTCCGTCCCCCGTGGTGAAACATCGGTCGGAATCCAGTGTTGCCCGCTGGGCGTCGTTCCGCAGGGATTTGGCAGCACCGCTCCTTACTCGTTCATGACGCATCACTCTCGCGGACGGTTCAATCCAACCGCACTGTCCCTTTGGGTGGTTCGTTGTGGCCGGAAAGGGCTAGTCCACTTGGGGGAGTGGTGGCTATTCGCTCACAGGAGCGGGCAATTACTCGCACGAGCGAAATGTGTGGGGCTCACGGAAAGGGTGCGCACCCCGAGCAGGAATCCGGCGTACCCGGAGAAAAGCGCGTACCCCGCTTCCGCGCCGGGAAGCGGGGTACGCGGGTGGTCGGTCAGGCGGGTGAGCCGAGAAGGGGCACGGGAGTCGCGCGATGAGTCAGCACCGGCAGCAACTCCGAGACCCGGTGCGGCCGGTGGGCCCGGATGCCGGGCGGCGCCGGGGCCAGCGGGACCAGGAGATCGGTGGCGGCGGGGTGACCCTCGGCCGGGTCGGCGCCGGGATCACCGTGCAGCCACAGGGTGAGCATGTACAGGCCCGGCACCGACAGCAGGCGCGGCTGGTAGGGCTGGAGCAGCGCCTCGGCCTGC
>NZ_MUNH01000590.1:0-1360 GCF_002154615.1 Streptomyces recifensis | reverse complement strand
GGCCAGGAGGGTCGCCACGGCTTCCCAGGGTGCGGCGTCGGGGTCGTCCCGGTCGACGGGGGTGCCGTAGGGCCGGTGGGTGACGAGGCGGCCGTCCAGGCCGGCCGGGGCCGTGGCGCGCGGGGGCAGCAGGATGCCGGGGAGGCGGGCGGCGACGGTGAGACGGCGGGCCAGCTCGTGCGGGTCGGTGTCCGGGGCGTGGGCCTTGGCGACGGTCGCGCCGTGCCGGACGACGGTGGCGTCCGGGCGGTCGGCCAGCGCACCGCAGACGCAGGCGCACGGCCCGTCACCGGGGTGGAGAGCCGCCTTGAGCCGGGCCGTGAGGGCCGGGGCTGTTTCCGCTGTCACGGGAGGTGAGCGTACTGGGGCCGACGGAAACGCAATGCCGGCGCAGCTCCCCAGCTGCGCCGGCATTGCGTGCCGTCCGTCGCACCCCCGTCCCCACGGGGTTTTATGGATGTAAGGGATATCCACCCGGACCGCTCTTCCGGGCCTGGACCGCTTCTCAGCGGCCCAGCATCGCACCCACGGACGACGCCTGTGTGGCCACCGTCTCCCAACCGTCGAAGACGAGCAGGAGCAGGGCCGCCAGGGGAAGGGCCATCAGGGTCGCCACCAGGGGGTGACGGCGGCCCGTGCGGCGTCGGAGGAGTGTGTCGCGCCTCGGTGCCGTGGGGGCCATGGTTCCTTCTCCCGGCCGATTCGGTTGTTGGCAGCGGCGGGCGCTTGGCCTCGGGGGGCGAGCGCCGGGCCCGCCGCTTGACCTCAAATCTAGGTTCGCGGCGCCGGGCGGGCGTCATGCCCTCGTACCGAATGGCGGGCCTCCCGGAGGATGAGCCTCCTGTCCGCGCGTACTCCCCTGGTTGGAGACGTGCGGTGGAGTCTCAGGGTCTTCCCGGAAGGGTCGCGGGCGGCGGCCCCGGCCTCTCCTCCCAGAGGTGGATTGCCGTGACTTCTCTCACTTTGCCCGTCCGGGGCACGGCAGGCGGGAGGGAAGGCACCGCCGGGCGTCGTGGCCGCGGCCGGGCGCTCCTCCCCCACCCGACGGGACGAGGATGCCTACTGTCCGTTGACCGAAAGTCAACATGCGCGCCTGGTCAGAGGGTTGACGACGTCCTTACGTCAACCACACAGCAAGATCCGTGTCGCTGACCGCGTTTCACCTCGGGCGTGGGGTAGGCGCAATCCATCGGCCCGAGAGGGCGCGGCCTCTGCGCGCGGGCGGCCGTGGAAACGTAAGCTGGGCACGTCACAGGGACCGGGCAGCGGGGATGAACATGGCGATGATGCGCCTGAGGCGCGAGGACCCGCGCGTCGTCGGCTCGTTCAGGCTTCACCGACGGCTCGGCGCGGGCGGGAT
>NZ_MUNH01000589.1:0-2295 GCF_002154615.1 Streptomyces recifensis | reverse complement strand
CCGGTGGGGGAGAGGTCGTCGGCCTCGTCGTCGTGCTCGGACCACAGCAGGGCCGCCCTGCTGTGCGCGGCGTCACCGAGGACGTCCGCCGACCCCCGCCCGGTTCCGCCAGAGGTCCTCCTGTACGCCCAGGCGCTGGCGCAGGCGGTTCACGCGGGGCATCTTCGCGCGCTGCTGGCGGGAGACGCGGTCCAGCTCCTCCAGCAGACGGCGGCTGCGGTGCTCGGTGTCCAGCTCGTCGATGATCCGGTTGACCTCGCTGAGGATCGCACCGAACAACTGCCAGTCCTCGCGGTCCTCCCCGACGTGCGCGAGGAGCTGCTCCGCGAGCCGGTCGCGGGTGGCGGCGGCCGTGTGCAGCTCGGCGGTGAGCCGGGACTCGGCCGACTCGGCGTTGGCGCTCAGGTCGGTGGTCACCAGGACCGCGAAGCTCACCACGGCGTCCGCGATCTCGGACAGCACCTGTTCCACGGTCTGCCCGATCGGCGGCGGGAACAGCTCCTGGGGGCCGCGTTCCTTCGCCAGGTCGGTGAAGGAACGGGCCAGCACCCGCAGGACGACCGTGCAGATCTCCAGGGTGTCCAGGCCGGTGCGCAGCACCACCCGGTGCAGCAGGCCCTCCTTGACACGCGGGTTGAGCCGAAGGCTCTCCTCGGCCTGCCGCAGGGCCGCGTCCACCTGGATGATGTCGTGGTCCAGCCGGCGTGCCTCGTGCAGCCGTTCGGCCGCCCGCTGCCAGGGGATGGAGCCCGCCGCTTCCTCACCCATCCGGAGCATGAGCTGACGCAGCCGGCGGGCCAGCCCCTCGATGGACCGCCCGGCCGCGTCCACCCACACCGGTGGCGGCAGCAGCAGATTGCAGGCCATGCCGATGACGGCGCCGATCAGGGTCTCCACGATCCGCGCCCACGCGGTGTAGCCGACCGTGGTGACGCCGAGCACGAGCATCGCGCTGATCGCCACCTCTTGCACGTACTCGTCGACCCGCACCAGGTGGCCCACGCCCAGCGAGGCCACCAGTAGCAGGGCCAGGCTCCACCAGGTCAGGCCGATCAGGAGGCTGAAGAGGATGGCGACCAGGACGCCCGTCACCACGGCGTTCACCCGGCGGATGCCGTTGGTGAGGGTGGCGAAGAAGGTGACCTGGACGACCAGCAGGGCCGTCAGGGGCGCGGTCAGCGGCGCCGGTTCCGGGCTGAGCCGCAGCGCGATCACATAGGCGACCGTGGCCGCGGCGGACGATCGCAGTGTCTGGACGACCACCGGCTCCCGGCGGCGCGCGACCAGGCGCCGCAGCGCGTCGGCCCACTTGCGTCGCGCTTGCGCGTCCATCCACTTCCGTACGTCTGGCATCCTTTGGCGTCTTCCCTTTCCGTAACCGTGCCGAACGGGGCCGTTCGAGCACCGTGCACGCGAAAGGGGCAGCCCTCAGACGTACAGGCGATCGACGAAGGCGTTGAGGTTGCCGCCCGCGCGGGCGATCTGCTCCTCCGTCGTGAGGCTCTCCTCGAACCTGCTCCCCGACTCCGGCACCTTCTTCCCCCGGACATACAGGGAACACGCCAGGTCGGCGCACATGTACACGCCGACGGAGTTGCCCTCGCGGCCCGCCGCCCCGGCCTTGCGGGCGGTCATCAGCGAGACCCCGCCGCCGCGATGGGTCGTCAGGCACACCGAGCACATGCTGCGGTGCTGGAAGCCGCGCCGGACCGTCGGATAGCGCAGTGCGATGCCGACCAGGGCGGTGCCGCGTTCGAGGACCAGATAGCTGCGGTCGGGCGCGCCCGGATCGCGCCAGCCCAGGAAGTCCAGGTCGTCCCAGGGGCGTTCGGTCAGGTCGCGGGGGACGGCCAGCCGCTTGGCGTCGCCCTTGGAGCAGTTGACGAACGAGGCGCGGATGTCCTGCTCGGTGAGGGGTCGCATCGGGGAAGTCCTTCTGTTGTAGCCATGAGCCTAGGGGGTCTAGGTTTACGAGGGTATAGACCGCCGCCGTGCCGGGCCAAGCGGTTTTCCGCGCCCCGTTCCTACTCGGCCTCGGCACCCCGTACCCGAGGCGGCCACACACCGGGCGCGAGCACTCCCAGGGCGTAGGCGCGGGCGACCAGTTCGGTGCGGTTGGCCGCGTGCCAGCGGGCGGACAGGCGGCGCAGGTGATACGCGACACCGTCCCGGCTCAGCCCCAGCTCACGGGCGGCCCGGCCGGTGGTGGCGCCCTGCGCCAGCAGCGCCAGCACCGCGCCCTCGACCGGGGTGACGGCGGCGGGCTCGGCGGCGGGCTCCGGCTCGCTCTGTCCG
>NZ_MUNH01000588.1:0-8012 GCF_002154615.1 Streptomyces recifensis | reverse complement strand
CCGAGGTACTGCTCGCCGTGGGAACCCGCAAGGGTCTGTTCATCGGCCGACGGCGCGGCGGCGCCTGGAAGTTCGACGACGGCCCCCGCTTCAACGCCCAGGCGGTCTACGCGGTCGCCGTCGACACCCGCGGTGACACACCCCGCCTGCTGGCCAGTGGCGACAGCGCGCACTGGGGCCCGTCGGTGTTCCACTCCGACGACCTGGGCCGCACCTGGACCGAGCCGGGCCGGCCCGCCGTCAGGTTCCCCAAGGACACCGGCGCCTCGCTGGAACGCGTCTGGCAGCTCCACCCGGCCGCCGCCGAGCCGGACGTGGTGTACGCGGGTACGGAACCGGCCGCGCTGTACCGCTCCGAGGACCGGGGCGAGAGCTTCGCACTGGTACGCCCGCTGTGGGAGCACCCGACCCGCTCACAGTGGGTGCCGGGCGGCGGCGGGGAGGGGCTGCACACCGTACTGACCGACGCCCGCGATCCGCGCGCGGTGACGGTGGCGGTCTCCACCGCCGGAGTCTTCCGGACGACGGACGGCGGCGAGAGCTGGGCCCCGTCGAACTCCGGGGTCTCCGCCGCGTTCCTCCCCGACCCCGACCCCGAGTTCGGCCAGTGCGTCCACAAGGTCGCCCGGGACGCGGACGACCCCGACCGCCTGTACCTCCAGAACCACTGGGGCGTCTATCGCAGCGACGACTCGGGCGCCCACTGGACCGACATCGGCGAGGGCCTCCCCTCGACCTTCGGCTTCGCCGTCGCCGCGCACCCGCACCGGGGCGGCACGGCCTACGTCTTCCCCATCAACGCCGACTCCGACCGCGTCCCCGCCGAGCACCGCTGCCGGGTCTTCCGTACCCCCGACGCCGGCAAGTCCTGGGAACCCCTCTCGCAGGGCCTCCCCCAGGACGACCACTACGGCACCGTCCTCCGCGACGCCCTCTGCACCGACGACGCGGACCCGGCGGGCGTGTACTTCGGCAACCGCAACGGCGAGGTGTACGCCTCCGCGGACGACGGGGACACGTGGGAGCAGTTGGCGTCCCATCTGCCGGATGTGCTGTGCGTACGGGCGGCGGTGGTGGGCTGAGGAGCGCGTCCCCCTGCGGGCAGGCGCCACGCTCGAGCGAGTCCGGTGGGCCGACGCGGGTGGCTCGGCCCACCTCCCGGCGCCCTACGGCAGGCGCCAGTCCACCGGCTCCGCCCCCTGGGTCGTCAGCAGGTCGTTGGCCCGGCTGAAGGGACGGGAGCCGAAGAAACCGCGGTCGGCCGACATGGGTGAGGGATGGGCGGACTCGATGGCCGGGTAGTCCCCGAGGAGGGGGCGGAGGTTGCGGGCGTCGCGGCCCCAGAGGATGGAGACCAGGGGCTTGCCGCGGGCGGCGAGCGCGCGGATGGCCTGCTCGGTGACCTCTTCCCAGCCCTTGCCGCGATGGGCGCCGGGCTTGCGGGGCGCGGTGGTGAGGGCCCTGTTGAGCAGCAGGACACCCTGCGAGGTCCACGGGGTCAGGTCGCCGTTGGAGGGCCGGGGGAGGCCCAGGTCGGTGTTCAGCTCCCGGTAGATGTTCTCCAGGCTGCCCGGCAGCGACCGCACCTCCGGCGCCACCGCGAAGCTCAGCCCGATCGCCATGCCCGGCGTGGGGTACGGGTCCTGACCCACGATCAGGACCCGCACATCGTCGAAGGGCTGCTGGAAGGCCCGCAGGACATTCGCCCCGGACGGCAGATAGGTCCGCCCCGCCGCCACCTCGGCACGCAGGAAGTCCCCCATGGCCGCGATGCGGTCGGCCACCGGGTCCAGGGCCTTCGCCCAGCCGGCCTCTACAAGTTCGTTCAACGGTCGTCGTGCCACGTCAAGTCACTCTAGTGGCCACCACCGACATCACCCGAACGGCTGTGGATCAGCCCCCGCGCAGGCCCCCTCCCCCGCTACCCTGCCTCCGTCGTACGCGCTTCGGCGAGGAGAAGGGCATCCCATTGTTCGCAGAGGGCAAGGCGGCTCACCCGGCCGCGCCCGGCTACCTCGCGGTCGACTCCGGAGGCTCCGGCCTGCGCGTGGCCGTAGGGACGTACGACGGAGCGCCCCCCGTGGAGGGCAGGTCCGGACAGCCGGTACGGACCGGGGAGCAAGGCATCGACCCGGCCCATCTGCTGGAGCTGGTACTGCCGTTGGCGCGCGCCCTCGCGGCCAGGGCCGGCGTGGACGAGCTGACCACGGCCGTGATCGGCGCCGCCGGCTTCGCCACTCTGGGCGACGGCCTCCGCGCCGAGCTGCCGGACGCGTTGCCCCGCGCGCTGGGCGTACGGACCGTGGCCCTGGCCGCGGACGCGGTCACCGCGTACATCGGCGCCCTCGGACCACGTCCGGGTGCCGTCCTCGCGGCGGGCACCGGCCTGATCGCCATCGGCACGGACCTGACCACCTGGCGCCGCGCGGACGGCTGGGGCCACCTGCTGGGCGACTGCGGCGGCGGCGCCTGGATCGGCCGGGCCGGCCTGGAGGCGGCGCTGCGGGCGTACGACGGCCGCGCGGGCGGCTCCGCACCGCTGCTGGAGCGCGCACGGGAGCGGTTCGGACAGCCGCCGGAGCTACCGGGGCTGATCTACCCCCGCCCCGACCGAGTCGCCGTACTCGCCTCCTTCGCCCCCGAGGTCGCCGCCTGCGCCCCACACGACCCCGTGGCCACCGGCATCCTGCGCGCGGCCGCCCGCCACATGGCCGAGTCCGTCGCCGCCGTGTGCCCGGAAGCCGGTGAGCCCGAAGTCGCCTGCACCGGTGGCCTCTTGAAGTTGGGAGAGCCGCTTCTCTCCTTTCTGCACGACGAGTTGGCGCACGAGGCACCCCATGCCCGGCAGACCGCGCCCCAGGGCGGTCCCCTGCACGGTTCGGCACGGCTCGCGGCCGCACTCGCGGCCGGAGACGCCATCTGGCCCGAGGACCCCCGGCTGCTGTGCGTATCAGGCGTACACAGGAGAGCGACATAAGGGAAATCCATCGCACCGATCCCTCAACTACCCGATACGGGACCGGATCAGCCGCCCCATGTACGCAACTCATCCGACAAAACCGGACGGATACCGCTCACCTGCACCCTCCCCGAACAGGGCCGCTCGGCAAACCAGTAACATGCGGCGCCATGAGCTCCCCCACTGGACCCGAGTCCGGCCTGCCAGTACGAATGCCGCGACCCCGCCAGCCCGGACGGCACCGCCGTCCGGAGCCGCTGGTGGCTCCCGAGGACGCGCCCGCGTTCGTCCTCGCGGTGCCCGGTGCGCCCAGCGCCGCCACGCGCAGCCTCGCCGAGGAGGTCGTGAGCATCGCCCGCTCCGAGCTGCCCGGCCTCGACGCGCGGATCGGTTACCTGGACGGGGACGACGACGAATTCCCGACCCTGAGCGCCGTCCTGGCGCGCGCCGCCGAGGAGCGCACGGCCCGCCACGAGCAGGCCGTAGCCGCCGGTTCCGACGCCAAGGCGCCGGACGGGCCGGTGGCCGTGGTCGTACCACTGCTGGCCGGTCCCGACAACGCCCTGCTGCGGCAGACCCGCCAGGCCGTGATGGACAGCCGGGTCACCGCCGAGCTGACCGACGTCCTCGGCCCGCACCCGCTGCTCGCGGAGGGGCTGCACGTGCGGCTGTCCGAGGCGGGCCTCGCCCGCGCCGACCGCGCCCGCCTCTTCACGGTGGCGACCGCGGCCGACGGCATCATCCTGGCGTCGGTGGGCGGCGAGGAGGCCGTGCAGGCCGCCGGCATCACGGGCATGCTGCTCGCCGCACGCCTCGCCGTGCCGGTGATGGCGGCCGCGCTCGACCAGGAGGGTTCCATCGCCTCCATCGCCGAGCAGCTCCGCGCCTCGGGCTCGCAGCAGCTCGCGCTCGCGCCGTACCTGATCGGCCCGGAGATCGACACCGCGCTCCTCACGGCCGCGGCGGCCGAGGTCGACTGCGCCACCTCCGAGGCCCTCGGCGCTTACCCGGCCATCGGCAAGCTGGCCCTCGCCAAGTACACGGCCGCCCTGGGCATCGCCCAGCAGCCCCAGGGCGCCCCAGCCTTCTGACTAGGCCAAGCACCCAGGAAGGGCCCGCCCCGGCAACCCCGGAGCGGGCCCTTTGCGCTACCCGGCCAGGGTCGCGGGGAACTACGCGACCAGCCAGAGCCGACCCGCACCACCCAGCAAGCCTCGCCCAAGCCTCCCCAGCGGCGCGGGACGCACTCTCAAGCCCCCACCAGCCGGCCCGCCCCCGCAGCCTCCCGAAGCGGCTCCGCCAGATCGGCCAGGGCGTGCTCGAGCCCATGCAAATGGACCAGTGCCGGCTCCACCGGAGCCTCACCGGGCCGGTGCAACGGCTCGGAGCCCCCTTCCGTGAGCGCCTCGACAGCCGACTCCACCCGCCAGCAAGCGGCAGCCAGCCGAGCATCGTGCGACGCCTCGGGGTCAGCCGCGACAGCCGCCAATCCCCGAACCGCCCGCGCACACTCGTCCAGAAGCGCCAGCACCCGCAGAGCCCGCCCCTTACGCCCCACCAGCGGATTCAAGGGATGCACCAACGGCGCGACGGACATCCGCACCCGTCCGAGCAACTGCTCCAGCTCGGCCACCCGCGGAGCCGGGTCAGCCGTGGCGGAACCCGCAAGCCGCGCAGCCGCCTCAGCCGTACACGCGTGCACACACCGCAGGGCCCGCTGGATCCAGGCGTCGGTGGTGGCGTGCGTAGTCACCGGCAGCACCACCAGCACGGCCAGCATCGCCCCCGCCGCCCCGACAGCCGTCTCGGCCACCCGCAGTGCCAGCAGCGAAGGCGTGAGCACGCCGAGCAGCCCGTACAGAACCTCGGCCAGCAAGGTCACCCACAGCATCATCCAGGTGTAGGACACCGCGGCCGAGTAGAAGATCCCGAACACCGCGACCGTGACCAGCGCCACGGACGGCACGACAGCCCCGTCCACCGGCAGCGCCACCAGCAGGCCCAGCCCGATCCCGAGCACGGTGCCGAGCACGCGCCGGAACCCCCGTACCAGGGTCTCCCCGCGCGAGGCGGTGTTGACGAAGACCCACCATGTCGCCCCGACGGCCCAGTACCAGCGCTGCCCGGACAGCACCTGCCCGAGGACCAGCGCGAACCCGGCGCCCGCGACCGCCTGCGCGGCCTGCCGGGTGGTCACGCGGGCCAGCCCCGTCCCTCCCGGAGGGGCGGGCACCGTCGGCACCGGCAGCTCCCGCTCGTAACACCAGACCCCGAAGCGCACCGCGGCAGCGCTGAGCACGGACAGCAGGACGGCGGCGTACAGCTCGGGCAGTTGCACCGGGGTGACGTGCAGGAACTGCCCGACGAAGAACATCATGAAGGCGAAGACCCCGACGCTGTGCCCGCGCGGCCCCCACCGGCGCGCGTACACCCCCGCACCGACGACCGCGAGGAACGCCAGGTCGCGCGCGACCGGGTACGCGTGCAGCTCGGCGGCGACCGCCAGTACCAGCACGCCCACCCCGGGAAGCAGCGCCGTGGTGACGGCCTGCCCGCGCACGGTGGCGTCGGCGACGGTGAACAGGGCGAGCAACGCGGCGAGACCGCCCGCGACCATGCCGGGCAGCGACTGCCCCGCGAGCCCGCACACCACCACGGCCAGCCCGATACCGAGCACGGCCCGCGCGGCGAAGCGCAGCCGCACCCGCCCCGGGTCCGGCGCCATGAACACCTTCTTCAGCACTGCTCGTCCGCCCCCTAGTGGCCGTTCGCACGAAAAAGGCGCCGCGGAATCCGCAGCGCCATCGACACCTCTATGACAGCACCCCAAGTCCGTTTGGCTCAACTGGCTCCGTTTTGACTGAGCCATTGGCCCACACAGGCGGCACCGCCCCAGCCACTCCTGGGACCAACGGCCCAGGTCGCACGGCGTCCCCGCATCGGAGGACACTGAGCCATTGGTACAGTCACGCTGTTCGACGAACCACGAGGAGACCGAACCACGATGGCCGTGGACGAGCTGGACACCCGCATCCTGCGCCTGCTGCTGGAGCAGCCGCGCACCAGCGTGCGCGAGTACGCCCGCCTCCTCGGCATCGCGCGCGGCACCCTCCAGGCCCGGCTGGACCGGATGGAGCGGGACGGCGTGATCACCGGCACGGGCCCCTCCCTCTCCCCCGCCGCGCTGGGCCACCCCGTGCTGGCGTTCGTGCACATCGAGGTCACCCAGGGCCACATGGACGATGTCGGGGAGGCGCTGGCGGCCGTTCCGGAGATCGTCGAGGCGTTCTCCACCACGGGTGGCGGGGACCTGCTCGCGCGGGTGGTGGGCCGGGACAACGCCCATCTGGAGGACGTGATCCAGAAGCTGATCAGCGTGCCCGGCGTGGTGCGCACCCGCACCGAGGTGGCCCTGCGGGAGCGGGTGCCGTACCGGCTGCTGCCCCTGGTGGAGTCGGTGGGCCGGTCGGCGGCGAGGTCCTGACCGGCCGCGCGGGCCCGTTTCCCGTGGTGCGGCGGTGACGGTCACTGCATAGCGTGACCCCATGACTACAGTCCAGACCCGCCCTGCCGCCGCCGGTGACCGACGGCGGTGGCAGGCGCTCGCGGTCTGTCTCGTGGCGGGCTTCATGACGCTGCTCGACAGCTCGATCGTCAACGTCGCGCTGCCCTCGATGGAACGCGGCCTCGGCGCCGACGCGGCCGACGTGTCCTGGGTGGTGTCGGGCTACGCGCTCACCTTCGGCCTCGCCCTCGTGCCGGCGGGCCGGCTCGGCGACGTACGCGGGCGCCGGGCGGCGTTCCTCTTCGGGCTCGCGCTGTTCACGGTCACCTCGGTGGCGTGCGGGCTGGCGCCGAGTTCGGGCTGGCTGGTGGTCTTCAGGCTGCTGCAGGGCGCGGCGTCGGGCATCGTCGCGCCGCAGACGACCGGGCTGATCCAGCAGATGTTCCAGGGCGCCGACCGGGCGCGCGCGTTCGGCATGCTGGGCAGCGTGGTCGGCGTCTCCACCGCGGTCGGACCGCCGGCGGGCGGCCTGCTGATCCAGGCGTTCGGCGTCGACGACGGCTGGCGCTGGGTGTTCTACGTGAACCTGCCCATCGGCGTGGCCGCGTTCTGCGCGGCGCTGCGGCTGCTGCCGCGCACCCCGGTCGCGGAGAAGCGGCGGGAGGGCGCTGACCTCATGGGCGTGCTGCTGCTCGGCGCGGGTGTGCTGGCGCTGATGCTGCCGCTGGTGCAGGAGCAGCAGTGGACGGGCCGGACGAAGTGGACCCTGATGCCGGTGGCGGCGCTGCTGCTGGCCGCGTTCTGGCGGTGGGAGCGGCGTCAGGGCAAGCGCGGAAACGATCCGCTGATCGACCTCGACCTGTTCTCCCTGCGCTCCTTCACCCTGGGCGTGCTGCTGAACCTGGTGTACTTCGGCGGCTTCACCACGGTGTTCTTCATCTACACCCTGTACTTGCAGAACGGCCTCGGCTACGGCGCGCTGGCGGCGGGTCTGGCCTCGCTGCCGTTCGCGATCGGTTCGGCGGCCGGAGCGGCGCTGGGCGGCCGGCTGGTGGTGCGGCACGGCCGCAAGCTGGTGGTCGTCGGGCTGGCCGGGGTGGCGGTGGGCCTGCTCGCCGTGATCGGCACCGTACAACTCCTCCAGGGGCCCGGCGCTGCCTGGGCGGCGGCGCTGCCGCTGCTGCTGGCCGGGGTGGGGTCCGGGGTGACGATCTCGCCCAACACCACGCTGACCCTCACCCGTGTCCCCGTCCGGCGGGCCGGGGCGGCGGCCGGCATCCTCGTGACGGCCCAGCGCATCGGCTCGGCGGCCGGGATCGCGGCCGTGGGCGCGGTGTACTTCGCCCACCTGGCCAACCACGGCACCTCCACGCGGGCGCTGCAACTGGGTCTGCTCACGGCGGTCGGGATCATCCTGGTCGCGCTGGTGCTGGCCCTCGCCGACCTGCGGGAGCGGCAGACGCACCCGGAGCCGCCGATGGGCGACGGCCCGGCCCCGGAGCCCGCGGAGCGCACGCCGTCCAAGGCGTAGGGGGTGTCTCGTCGATC
>NZ_MUNH01000587.1:0-2378 GCF_002154615.1 Streptomyces recifensis | reverse complement strand
CTACGTCAACATCCAGTAATAAAGCTGCTGCGGCCGGAGGGGCGGCCAGATATTCCGGAACCGCCCCTCCGCCGCAACATGGAAAAACAACACGAATATGCTGGCGCGAAGACAGGAAAACGTCTTCGCGCCTTTTTGCTGTTCAAATCCACGGCCATTGACTGCCTTTGTCTGCCGCCTCTAAATTCGCAGGCATGAAGTTCACAGACATTGATCTCCTTCCTGTTCTGGGAAAGCCGACGCTGTCGGGCGACGGCCGGTTCGCCGCGGTCGCGGTGACGCGTCCCGACCTGGCCGCCGACGGGTATGTGTCCGAGCTGTGGCTGGCCGAGACCGACGGCAGCCGGCCCGCCCGCCTGCTCACCCGCGGCCCGCACGACGCCGCCCCGGCGTTCTCCCCCGACGGCCGCCACCTGGCGTTCCTGCGCCCCGTCCCCGGCGGGCCCGGCCAGATCCACCTGCTGCCCCTGGACGGCGGCGACGCCCGCCCCGTCACCAGCCACCCCCTCGGCGCCGGGCAGCCGGTGTGGAGCCCGGACTCCACCCGCCTGGCCTACACGGCCCGCGTGCCCGCCCCCGGCCGCTACACCGGCGCCCCGCACAGCGAGGCCCCGCGCCGCATCACCACCCTGCGGTACTGGGCGGACGGGTTCGGGTTCACCTTCGACCGGCCCCGCCACCTCTTCGTCACCGACCCCTTCGCCGACGACCCCGCCGCCGCCACCGTGCAGGTCACCGACGGCGACTTCGACCACGCCGACGTCTCCTGGAGCCCCGACGGCCGGCTCCTGGCCTTCACCGCCGCCCGCCACGAAGGCGCCGGCGACGACCTGCGCAACGACCTGTGGGTGTGCGCCCCCGACGGCAGCGGCCTGCGCGCCCTGACCGGCGGCGGCCTGATCCTGGGCTGCCCCCGCTTCGCTCCCGACGGCGCCACCCTGTGCTTCGCCGCCGAGCCGCTGGACGAGAACAACAACGCGTACGCCACGATGAGTTACGGCCTGTGGTCCGCCCCCGTCGACGGCTCGGCCCCGGCCCGCCGCCTCACCCACGAGGACTACCACCTCAGCTTCGCCAGCCAGATGATCCACCCGGTCGCCGACGGCGTGCTCTTCGCCGCCGACCACCGTGGCGAGGTCCACCTGCTCCTCGTCCCCTACGACGGCGGCACCCCCGCCCCGCTGATCACCGGCGCCCGCCAGGTCAACGCCTACACCGCCGTCGACACCCCCGACGGCCTCACCGTGGCCGCCGTGGTCTCCAGCGCCACCAGCGCCGGCGACCTGGTCAGCCTCCGCGACGGCCGCGAACACCTGCTGACCGGCTTCGGCGACCGCCTGACCCAGCAGACCGACGTCCTGCCGGTGGAGGAGTTCACCGCCACCACCGAGGACGGCTACGACCTCCAGGGCTGGATCGTCCGCCCCCGCGGCGAAGGCCCCCACCCCGTCCTGCTCCAGATCAAGGGCGGCCCCTACACCCAGTTCGGCTACACCCTCAACGGCCCCGCCGCCCTGGACGAGGCCCTGGTCTACGCGAGCGCCGGCTACGCCGTGGTCCTGGGCAACCCCCGCGGCTGCTCCGGCTACGGCCAGGAACACGGCATGCACGTCGTGGACGACCTGGCCCGCAAGACCGCCCCCGACCTCCTCGCCCTGCTCGACACCGCCCTTGAGGCACCGGACCTGGACGGCAGCCGGGTCGGGGTGATGGGCGGCTCCTTCGGCGGCTACATGGCGGCCTGGATGGCGGCCCACCACGGCGAGCGGTTCCGGGCGTTCATCGGCGAGCGCGGCCTGTACGCGGTGGACAGCTACGCCGCCTCCAGCGACGACGGCGTGAACGTCGCGATCGCCCTGTACGGCGCCGACCCCGCCCGCTGGGCGCAGAAGAGCCCGCTGACCTACGTCGACTCCATCACCAAGCCGGTGCTGATCATCCAGTCCGACGAGGACCGGCACTGCCCGATGGAACAGGCCCAGCGGCTGTTCGTGGCCCTGAAGACCCGCGGCGTCCCCGTCGAACTGCTCCTGTTCCCCGGCGAAGGCCACGACCTGTCCCGCTCCGGCCTGCCCAGCCACCGGGTGGCCCGCTTCGAAGCGGTCCTCGAATGGTGGGCCCCTCTGAACCCCCCGGCCAGGGCCCGGGGACGGGCCCTGGCCGGGGGGTTCAGAGGTGGCGGGCCCACCATTCGAGGACCGCTTCGAAGCGGGCCACCCGGTGGCTGGGCAGGCCGGAGCGGGACAGGTCGTGGCCTTCGCCGGGGCACAGGAGCAGTTCGACGGGGACGCCGCGGGTCTTCAGGGCCACGAACAGCCGCTGGGCCTGTTCCATCGGGCAGTGCCGGTCCTCGTCGGACTGGATGATCAGCACCGGCT
>NZ_MUNH01000586.1:0-991 GCF_002154615.1 Streptomyces recifensis | reverse complement strand
CTACCTGCGCAGACGCGGGATCAAGGCCACCATCCCGGTCCCGGCGGACCGGGTCCGCAACCGCCTCAAGCGGGGATCGTGCGGTGGGCGGCCGCCGAAGTTCGACAAGGACGACTACAAGCAGCGGCACGCGGTCGAGTGCGGGATCAACCGTCTCAAGCGTCACCGAGCCGTCGCCACGCGGTACGACAAACTCGCCGTCCGCTATGAGGCAACTGTTCTGGTCGCAGCGATCAACGAGTGGCTGTGACGGTGCTCTAACAGGGCATCGGAAGCCATGCCATCGCCTCACGCCAACCCTGGCGATCATACGCCCAGTCCATCATCACTTTGGCAATCGGCTCTGGGCCGATGATCTCATGTGGCCTTGGGACGTGAGCCTGGAAGTGCTTGTCTGCGCTGCCTTCGCGGTACTCCACCTGGTAGCTCATGTCGTCATTCAGGTAGACCTGCATGTAGTGCTGATCCACAGGCTTCAGGTCGAGCCTGCTAAGGATCACGAACCGGTGACGCAGGTTCATATCAGCCAACAGGTCGTGCAGGGCGTCCTCGGTCGGATCGTCCACAACGCGCCCGTCGTCTTCGATTGCCCGCAGCACTGGTTTCACCATGCCCGCGACTGTACTGGCCTCCCAGGATTCAGTCGCCCACCAGTGCACGCAGGCCGGCGGGTGTCGCGCCTACCTTTGGCGTCGGATCCACCAACTCGCCACCAACGTGATGAGGATGGCAACGATGAAGGCCCACACGGTCGTTGCGCCGTGGTACGAGCGATAGCTAGTCAGAGCAAGCACGTTCAAGCAGATACCCCAGGCGGGCGGCTTCAGCCGACACGCGTCGTCCGCCCCTCTGCCGAATGCATGTCGAAGGGGCCGCGTGTCCGCGGTCTTCACCCGAAGAACGCGACGTCAGAGGGTGTGCCTGGTACTCACACCCAGCGCCTCCTAAGCGCCTGGCCCCTCAGCCACGCCAACCCTCCTCACCCCACAAC
>NZ_MUNH01000585.1:0-4950 GCF_002154615.1 Streptomyces recifensis | reverse complement strand
TTGGTGACCAGCTCGCTCACGACGATCTGCACCGCCTCCGCGTCCGCGCCCGGACAGTGCGCATCCAGGTACGCCGCCGCGAGCCGACGGGCGTCGGCCGGTGACGATGCCTGGGAGTGTGCGGTGAACATGAGCCCCTTTCGCGCGGGCGTGCTTTCCCTGCGCGTGCCCCCGCCCTGACGGTACACGCCGGTGAGGGGGACCGAACCGCTCACGGCCGTGCCTGCCGCGGCAGCGTGGACAGGGCGGCACGCGCCGACTCCAGGTCGGGATGCGAGGGCAGCAGACGGTCCGCCCCGGTCAGTTCGAGCAGGCGCCGTACGGTCACGTCCCCGCCGAAGATGCCGACGTCCCGGCGCCGCGCCGTACGCAGCAGATGGTTGAGCAGCGACGAGTCGCAGAAGCCGACCTCCCGCAGGTCGAACACGAGCGGCCCGGTCCAGCGGACCAGGGCGTCCTCGGTGGCGTCCTCGACGGTGTCCAGTTCCTCGGGGTCGAGGTGGCCGCGCAGGCCGATGACCCACAGTTCTCCGTCGGCCTGCGAGTACGCCACCGCCGGGGGGATCACTTCCTCATACGTCTGACCGCGCTTCACCATGAGGCAATGGTGCCGTACAGGGTCCACCGCGTCACAGTCCAGGGTGGTTTCAGCCTGGATACATCACGCTGGGAGGTCGCGTACGTGCTCTATGCAACCCGCGTAGACGCGCGCATCATGAAAGCGCTCCATCGCTCCACGCCACCCCAAATTTGTCATGTACCTGCAATCAGGGAGGACTGCACGATGGCTTGCGGATCGACCAGCCTCTGGGCCGGTGAGACCAGTTGGTTCTGCTGCGGCAACTCATGGGGGCCCTGCGGCAGCGCCGGTGGCGGCGCCTGCGGCAACTGCCAGTCCAGTGCGCACCACGGCGCCTGGCCGAACGCCTCGGCGGCGTGCTACAGCATCACCCGCCCCGACCTCTGCGGCGAGAACATCCCCCGGCGCGGCTGCGGTTCGGTGATGAACGTCCGCCACCAGTGTTCCGGCGCGACGGTGTGCATCACCATCACCGACTGCGGCCCCCGTACCAAGGACTGGTGCGGCGAGGCGACCTGCTGCAACGGCGCCTGCCGCACCAACCGCGTGCTCGACCTGACCCCGGCCGCCTTCTCGGCGATCGGCAACCTCAGCTCCGGCAAGCTCCCCGTCTACATCTACGAGTGAGGAGGCCCGACATGAACGCACGGAACACCACGGGAGTGCCGTCCGAGGGGATGCGCCGCCGCCGCTTCCTCACCACCGCCGCCCTGGGCGGCGCGACCATCGTCGGCGCCGGCGCCCTGGGCGGCCTGGACGCCGACGCGGCCTTCGCCGCCGAGCCCTCCCTCGACCCGGCCATCGCCAGGTCCTCCTTCGTGGAGGGCAGAATCACCGGCATCACCGGCAGCGTGCTGGAGGTGGCCGGTTCCAGCGGCGGCCACGCGCGCGTGCAGATGACCAATGTCACCAGCGTGTGGAAGGTCCGGCCCACCACCGCCGAGGTCATCGAGGTCGGCGACGGCCTCTACGCGCGCGGAGTCCCCATGCCCGACGGCACGGTGGCCGCCGACGCGGTCTGGGTCAACATCGTCAACCTCGACACCACGATCCGGGGCATCGCGAAGAACCGGGTCCACCTCGCCCACGGACGGCACGAGCTCGTCGGCAACATCCTCGCCGACACCGGCGCTTCCTACGCCGGGCGCGGACTCACCTCGGACCTGTCCCGGCTGCGTATCGGGCAGAGCGCCCAAGTGCTGGGTGCCTGGCGGCCGTCCGACGACTCCGTGGACGTCGTCCGTATCTCCGTCGGGCACTGAAGCGGACTTGGGAGAGGCGCAGATGCTGTCACTGACCACGGGACTCCTCCCGCTCCTCCTCGCCGGGCTGCTCTCCTGGACCGGCGCGGCCAAGGCCCTCGGCCCGGACGTCGTCCGGACGGCGCCGAAGACCGCGCTGGCCCGCCTGCTGAGCAGCAGCGAGCGGGCCGTCCTGGTGCTGCGTGCCACCGGGTGGGCCGAGCTGCTCCTGGCCGGAGCCCTGCTCGCGGCCCCCGGCAGCGCGCTGCCAGGGGCGGCCACCGCCGTCCTCGGGGCCGGGTTCCTCGGCTACCTCGGCTACGGCCGGGCGCGGGCCCCCCAGGCGTCCTGCGGCTGCTCCGCGACTGAGGACACGCCGGTCACCGGGCGCGCCTTCGCCCGCGCCGCGCTCGTCCTGGCCGGCGGGCTCACGGCCGCCGGGGCGCGCCGCGCCTGGTGGGACGCGCTCGGGGACCGGCCGGTGGCCTCGGCCGTCGTGCTGGCCGTGGGCGCGCTGGTCCTGTTCGCCCTCTCGGCGGACCTGGACCGCCGGCTGCTGCTGCCCCTGCGCCGCACCCGGCTGCGCGTGTCGGGCCACCCGCTGACCGGCCGGGGCGGGACGCGGCAGGTTCCGGTGGCCGCCAGCGTCGAACTGCTGGAGAACTCCCTGGCCTGGCACACCACCTCGCCCGTGGTGCGCTCCGCGCTGCTGGACCACTGGGAGAGCGACGGCTGGCGCATCCTGCACTACTCCGGCGTCCACGGCGAGGGCGAGGCAGCCCGCCCGGTGGCGGTCCTGTTCGCCCTGGACGCCACCGTCGGCCGCGACACGCCCGGCGACCCGGTGATCCGCGTCAGTTACGTCGACGCGGACACGGGGGCGCCGGTGGCCGCCGAGGAACTGCGCGCGGCCCCGGCCCGCCGCTCGCTGCGCCTCGTGGAATAGGACACCGGCCCGGGGCGGCCGCCGCGCGGTCACGGCGGTCGCACCGGGCCGGTGCGTGAGACAGGGGGCAGGGCGCCCTCAGCGGCCGTGCCAGTCCAGGCAGACCACCAGCGCGTCGTCGTCCGGCGCCGCGGTGCCCCGGTGCCCGGTGAGCTCGCGCAGCACCGCTCCGGGCACCTCCGAGGCCGGGAGCAGCCGGGTGGCTTGAATGGCCCGCGTCAGCGCCGCGTCCCCGTAGGGCTCTCCCTTGGGCGAGGCGACCGTGTACACGCCGTCGCTGACGAAGACCAGCCGGTCGCCGGGCTCCACCTGCAGCTCCTGCGCGACGTAGTCGGTCTCCTCGAACATGCCGAGCGGCAACTGCGCCTCGAAGCCCACGTGCTCCACGGCGCCGCCGCGCAGCCGGAGCAACTGCGGGCACCCGGCGTCCACCACCCGGGCGCGGCCGGTGGCCAGGTCGAAGTCCAGCATCAGCACCGACAGATAACGGTGCCCCCGGTACTGGGCGTACACCGCCTGGTCCGCCAGGGCCGCCTGGTCGGCGAGCGGGATGCCGGCCCGGCGGGCGTTGCGCAGCGCGTTGACCGCCAGGTTGGTGAGCAGCGCGGCCTCTATGCCCTCGCCCATGCCGTTGGAGACGTACAGGGTGAGCCGGTCCGCCGTGGACGACCAGTCGTAGTTGTCGCCGTGCATGGCGTACGCCGGCTCGAGCTGGGCGCCGAGATCGAACTCCGGCAGGGAGCAGGAGTGGCCGGGCAGGAGCTGCCACTGCATCTCCGCGGCCAGGGTGAGCCGGTCCTGGCGCCGGGCCTGGAGATACAGGTCGGTCTCGCGGTCGGCGACCAGCACCTCGTGCCCCAGCACCTGGGCGATCTCGGCCAGCTCGGGCAGCGCCGCGCTGCTGTCCTCGGAGTCGGGCAGGGTCACCGTGAGCACGCCGAGCCGGTCCCCGTGCACGCTGACCGGCAGGTGGACCCGCAGCCGGTGGTCGACCAGGCTCTCCAGGAAGGGTTCCTGGGCGCCGAAGGCCCGGCCCGCCGGGCCGTTGTGCAGAGAGACCGGGGGGAGCGCGTGCGGCGGGGTGGTCACCGGCTGGAGCATGGTGAGGCTGTAGTCGGCCAGCAGGAACTCCACGGCCTCGGCCGCGTAGTGCCCGGCCAGCTCCCGGCGGACGGTGTCGGCCAGGGCATAAGGAGGCGCCGTGCGCAGCGCCCGCTCGACAGCCATGAATCTGTTCACGATCGTAGGTATGCCAATCTTTCACCCGTGAGAACGCCACGCCCGCCCCCTGATGGGCCGAGTGGTGGACGTATCGTGCAGTCTTCCTGGATATTCCGGACCGTCTTGCCTGCTAGTAGGCTGTGGGTCGTCCCCGTACCTGCGAGAGTGTGACCGTGACGAACTTCCACCCCCGCCCCGAACCCGTCGAAGTCGCGCGTGTGACCTCCACGGCCGCGGAATTGCTGGAAGTCCTGTGGGGCCGGGCCTCCACGGCTCCCGCCTCGGCGTCCCAGTTGCGCGTGCTGCTGATTCTGGAGCACCAGGAGGGCATCAACCTGCGGACCCTCGGGGACCATCTGGCCTCCACCCCGCCTTCGACCAGCCGCCTGTGCGACCGGCTCCAGGCGGCGGGGTTCGTCGAGCGCGAGGTGAGCCGGACCGACCGCCGCGAGGTGCGCCTGTACCTGAGCACCCGGGGCCGCGCCTTCCTCACGGACCTGCGGGCCCGGCGCGAGGAGACGCTGCGCTCGGTGCTGGAGCGGATGTCCGTCGGGGACCGCAGTGCCCTGCTCACCGGCCTGGAGGCGTTCTGCGCGGTCGCCTCGGAGCAGATACACGGGTACGACGAGTCCTCCGGCTCCCGGACCGCCTGAGCGAACCGGGCCGCAGCCGACAGAGCTGCCGTGGATCGTGGCCGGCGACCGGCGGCCGGCGAACGGAGCGGCCTCCGCCGACCGGAACATCCCTGATCCTTCCCCTCCTGCTGTGACACCGGATACTTTCTTGCGTCATGGTCATAGTTGTCAAACGGCAAGTGTTTCACGGGACGATCATGAGATCGACGCCACATGGATACGTCTCCACCCGCGGGGTCCGCCGCACCCAGCCCTGATCGAGGAGTGGCCGCGATGACCGACCTGCACTGGCTGTTCGGAGACCAGCTCGGCCCCCACTTCCTCACC
>NZ_MUNH01000584.1:0-5675 GCF_002154615.1 Streptomyces recifensis | reverse complement strand
CGCGCGCTCGCCGGGGGCGATCTCCAGCACGATTTCGTCGTGGACCTGGAGCAGCATCCGCGACTTCAGCCGCGCCTCGCGCAGCGCCCGGTCCACGTTGAGCATCGCGATCTTGACGATGTCGGCGGCGGTGCCCTGGATCGGGGCGTTCAGCGCCATCCGCTCGGCGGCCTCGCGGCGCTGGCGGTTGTCGCTGTTGAGGTCGGGCAGGTAGCGGCGGCGGCCGAAGAGGGTCGCCGTGTAGCCGGTCGCCCGTGCCTCGTCGACCGCGCGGCGCAGATAGTCCCGCACCCCGCCGAACCGCTCGAAGTAGGTGTCCATCAGCGCGCGGGCCTCGCCGGCGTCGATGTTGAGCTGCTGGGAGAGGCCGAAGGCGGACAGGCCGTAGGCGAGGCCGTACGACATGGCCTTGATCTTGCGGCGCATCTCCGCGTCGACCGAGTCCCGGCCGACCGAGAAGACCTGGGAGGCGACCGTGGTGTGCAGGTCCTCGCCGGAGGTGAACGCCTGGATCAGGCCGGCGTCCTCGGAGAGGTGGGCCATGACGCGCAGCTCGATCTGGCTGTAGTCGGCCGTCATCAGGGACTCGAAGCCCTCGCCGACCACGAAGCCCCGGCGGATCGCGCGGCCCTCGTCGGTGCGGACCGGGATGTTCTGCAGGTTGGGGTCCGTGGAGGACAGCCGGCCGGTCGCCGCCACCGTCTGGTTGAAGGTGGTGTGGATACGGCCGTCGGCGGCGATGGTCTTGATCAGGCCCTCGACGGTGACGCGCAGCTTGGCCTGCTCCCGGTGGCGGAGCATGATCACCGGCAGTTCGTTGTCGGTCTGCGCGGCGAGCCAGGCCAGGGCGTCGGCGTCGGTGGTGTAACCGGTCTTGGTCTTCTTGGTCCTCGGCAGCGCCAGCTCGCCGAACAGGACCTCCTGGAGCTGCTTGGGCGAGCCGAGGTTGAACTCGTGCCCCGCCGCCGCGTGCGCCTCCTTCACGGCCTGCTGCACGGCGCCCGCGAAGGTCTGCTCCATGCTCTCCAGGTGCGGGCGGTCGGCCGCGATGCCGTGCCGCTCCATGCGGGCGAGCAGGGCGGAGGTGGGCAGCTCCATGTCCCGCAGCAGGTCGGCGGCGCCGACCTCGGCGAGCCGGGTCTCCAGCGCCTCGCCCAGGTCGAGGATGGCGCGGGCCTTGATCATCAGGGCCTCGGCCTCGGCGCCGTCGTCCCCGCCGAAGGCGAGCTGACCGTCGGCCGCGGCGGCCGGGGCCAGCTCGCGGTGCAGGTACTCCAGCGAGAGCGCGTCCAGGTCGAAGGAGCGCCGGCCGGGCTTGACCAGGTAGGCGGCGAGCGCGGTGTCCATGGTCACGCCCTCGACCTGCCAGCCGTGCTCGGCCAGCACCCGCATGGCGCCCTTGGCGTTGTGCAGGACCTTGGGGCGCGCGGCGTCGGCCAGCCAGCCGGCGAACGCCCGCTCGTCGGCCTCGTCCAGCTCGGCGGGCTCGAACCAGGCGGCTGCTCCCCCGGCGGCGGCGAGGGCGACCTCGGCCACCGAGCCGGAGCCCAGCGCCCAGGTGTCGACCGTGGCCATGCCCAGCGGCCCGGCGGCGTGCTCGGCCAGCCAGCCGGCCAGCTCGCCGGTGCCCAGGACCGTGCCGTCCACCTCGATGCCGTCCGCGACGACCGGGGTGGCCTCGGCCTCCTCGGCGCCGGGGTCGACGGCGAAGAGCCGCTCGCGCAGCGAGGGGTTGCGGATCTCCAGGGTGTCCAGGAACGCCGCCACATTCTTGCGGTCGTACGGCTCACGGGCGAGGTCCGCGACCGTCCTCGGCAGCTCGACCTCGCGCTCCAGCTCGGTCAGGACGCGGTTCAGCCTGACCGACTCCAGGTGGTCGCGGAGGTTCTGCCCGGCCTTGCCCTTGACCTCCTCGACGCGCTCGACCAGCTCCGCGAACGAGCCGAACTGGTTGATCCACTTCGCGGCGGTCTTCTCGCCGACGCCGGGGATGCCGGGCAGGTTGTCGGACGGGTCGCCGCGCAGGGCGGCGAAGTCGGGGTACTGGGCGGGCGTCAACCCGTACTTCTCGAAAACCTTCTCCGGGGTGAAGCGGGTCAGCTCCGAGACGCCCTTGGTGGGGTAGAGCACCGTGGTGTGCTCGCTGACCAGCTGGAAGGAGTC
The DNA here is from genome assembly GCF_002154615.1 of Streptomyces recifensis. Taxonomy (NCBI): domain Bacteria; kingdom Bacillati; phylum Actinomycetota; class Actinomycetes; order Kitasatosporales; family Streptomycetaceae; genus Streptomyces; species Streptomyces recifensis. The sequence continues at coordinate 3,512 of NZ_MUNH01000584.1, read as the reverse complement.
CCGGTCGCCGGTGACGATCAGCACGTCGAAGCCCGCGGCCTCGGCCTGGGTGGCGAGGGTGGCGATCACGTCGTCCGCCTCGAAGCCGTCCACGGCGAAGCGGGGCGCGTGCATCGCGTCCAGCAGCTCGCCGATCAGCTCGACCTGGCCCTTGAACTCGTCCGGCGTCTTGGAGCGGTTCGCCTTGTACTCGGTGAACCGCTCGGAGCGCCAGGTCTTGCGGGACACGTCGAAGGCGACCGCGAAGTGCGTGGGCGCCTCGTCACGCAGGGTGTTGGCCAGCATCGAGGCGAAGCCGTAGATCGCGTTCGTCGGCTGGCCCGTCGCGGTGGTGAAGTTCTCCGCGGGCAGCGCGAAGAACGCGCGGTACGCCAGTGAGTGCCCGTCCATGAGCATCAGGCGGGGTCGGCCGCCGGGAGGGGTGTCGGTCTTCTTCGATGCTGTCTCTGCCACGCCCCCGATCCTGCCACGCCGCACTGACAGCCGAGTCCGCGAAGCGTCGCACCGGAAGATCGCGCACTGTCCACAGGGCTTCCCCCACCCGCTGTCCACAGGGCTCCCGCTGCGGACGCCCGCGGGGCATGCTTGTCCGGCGGGGCCGGGGGACCCCGGATGCGAGAAGGACGATCGAAGGGAAGCGGGCGATGGCGACGAAGCCGCCCAAGGGTGATCCGGTGCAGGACGCGCCGCGGACAGGGGAGCCGAAGCACGCGGCGGCGGGGCTGCCCGCGGTGGGGCATTCCCTGAAGATCGCGCAGCAGCAGATGGGGGTGCGGCGCACCGCGCTCACCCTGCTGCGGGTGAACCAGAAGGACGGCTTCGACTGCCCCGGCTGCGCCTGGCCCGAGCCGGAGCACCGGCACATGGCGGAGTTCTGCGAGAACGGCGCCAAGGCGGTGGCCGAGGAGGCCACGCTGCGCCGGGTCACCCCGGAGTTCTTCGCCGCGCACCCGGTGGCCGACCTCGCGGGGCGCAGCGGCTACTGGCTGGGCCAGCAGGGCCGCCTCACCCACCCCATGTACCTGCCCGAGGGCGCCGACCGCTACGAGCCGGTCAGCTGGGAGCGTGCCTTCGACATCGTCGCGGAGGAGATCGCGGCCCTCGGCTCGCCGGACGAGGCGGTCTTCTACACCTCGGGACGCACCAGCAACGAGGCGGCGTTCCTGTACCAGCTCTTCGCCCGTGAGCTGGGCACCAACAACCTGCCCGACTGCTCCAACATGTGCCACGAGTCGTCCGGTTCGGCGCTCTCGGAGACGATCGGCATCGGCAAGGGCAGCGTCCTGCTGGAGGACCTGTACCGAGCCGACCTGATCATCGTGGCCGGGCAGAACCCCGGCACCAACCATCCGCGCATGCTCTCCGCGCTGGAGAGGGCCAAGACGGCCGGCGCGCGGATCATCAGCGTCAATCCGCTGCCCGAGGCGGGCCTGGAGCGGTTCAAGAACCCGCAGACCCCACAGGGCATGCTGAAGGGCGCCGCGCTCACCGACCTGTTCCTGCAGATCCGCATCGGCGGCGACCAGGCCCTCTTCCGCCTGCTGAACAAGCTGATCCTTGAGACGGAGGGCGCGGTCGACGGGGAGTTCGTCCGCGAACACACCCACGGCTACGAGGAGTTCGCGGACGCGGCGGCCAAGGCCGACTGGGACGAGACGCTGGCCGCGACCGGGCTCACCCGCGCGGAGATCGAGCGGGCCCTGGAGATGGTGCTGGCCTCGAAGCGGACCATCGTCTGCTGGGCCATGGGCCTCACCCAGCACAAGCACTCGGTGCCGACCATCCGTGAGGTGGTCAACTTCCTCCTGCTGCGCGGCAACATCGGCCGCCCCGGCGCCGGGGTGTGCCCGGTGCGCGGGCACTCCAACGTGCAGGGCGACCGCACGATGGGCATCTTCGAGCGCCCCGCGCCCGCCTTCCTGGACGCGCTGGAGCGGGAGTTCGGCTTCGCCCCGCCGCGCGAGCACGGCTTCGACGTCGTACGGGCCATCCGCGCGCTGCGGGACGGCGAGGCGAAGGTGTTCTTCGCCATGGGCGGCAACTTCGTCTCTGCCTCCCCCGACACCGAGGTCACCGAGGCGGCCATGCGGCGGGCCCGGCTGACCGTGCACGTGTCGACCAAGCTCAACCGGTCGCACGTGGTCACCGGCGCCCGCGCGCTGATCCTGCCGACACTGGGCCGCACCGAGCGCGACGTCCAGGGCGGCGGTGAGCAGTTCGTCACCGTCGAGGACTCCATGGGCATGGTGCACGCCTCGCGCGGCCGGCTGGCGCCCGCGAGCCCCCACCTGCTGTCCGAGCCCGCCATCGTGGCCAGGCTGGCGCGGCGGGTACTGCCGGACAGCACGGTGCCGTGGGCGGAGTTCGAGCGGGACTACGCGGCGATCCGCGACCGCATCGCGCGGGTGGTCCCCGGCTTCGAGGACTTCAACGCCCGCGTCACCCGCCCCGGCGGCTTCACCCTGCCGCACGCCCCGCGTGACGAGCGCCGCTTCCCCACCGCCACCGGCAAGGCCAACTTCACCGCCGCGCCGGTGGAACACCCGGACGTGCCCGAGGGCCGTCTGCTGCTCCAGACCCTGCGCTCGCACGACCAGTACAACACCACGATCTACGGCCTGGACGACCGCTACCGGGGCATCACCGACGGCCGCCGCGTGGTGCTGGTCCACCCCGAGGACGCCCGCGAACTCGGAGTGAGCGACGGGAGTTACGTGGACCTGGTCGGCGAGTGGAGCGACGGGGTGGAGCGGCGGGCGCCCGGTTTCCGGGTGGTGCACTACCCGACCGCGCGGGGCTGCGCCGCCTCGTACTACCCGGAGACCAATGTGCTGGTGCCGCTGGACGCCACCGCCGACACGAGCAACACCCCGGCCAGCAAGTCGGTGGTGATCCGGCTGGAGGCGCGCCCGGAGGGCCGTCTGGAACAATCGGCGACCGACTGAGCGTTCGCTCAGTGATATGGGTCGCCGCCGGACAGGCGCACGAGAACGGAGCCGGGCATGGGTGAGCAGCAGCAGGTGAAATTCCCGCAGGAGATCATCGACGAGTACGCGGCGCTCGGTGTGGACCTGCCCGCGATGTTCTCCGCCGGTCACCTGGGGACGCGGATGGGCGTGCAGATCATCGAGGCGGCGCCGGAGCGGGTGGTCGGCACCATGCCGGTGGAGGGCAACACCCAGCCGTACGGCCTGCTGCACGGCGGTGCCTCGGCGGTGCTCGCCGAGACCCTAGGCTCGGTCGGCTCGATGCTGCACGGCGGCAGTTCCAAGGTCGCCGTCGGTGTCGACCTGAACTGCACCCACCACCGGGGCGTCCGCTCCGGCCTGGTCACCGGCGTCGCCACCCCGGTCCACCGGGGCCGCTCCACGGCGACCTACGAGATCGTCATCACCGACGAGCAGGACCGCCGCGTCTGCACGGCCCGTCTGACCTGCCTCCTGCGCGACCTCCCGGCGGGCGAGGACCCGGCGAAGGACTGACGCTCCCCGTTGCCCCGCCCCGTCCCACGC
>NZ_MUNH01000583.1:0-5519 GCF_002154615.1 Streptomyces recifensis | reverse complement strand
CGGCGGCGCGGCGGGCGTCGCGGACGGACAGGGGCAGCGGAGACCACCCGGCGGCCCGACCCAGCTCCACAATCGGTGGTGCGATGGTGGACGTGCGGAGGATCTCGGCGGGTGAGCCGATGCGGGCGTGGCCGTCGCCGGGCAGGTGAATGACCCGGTCCGCGTACTGGACGACGCGTTCGAGGCGGTGCTCGGCCATCAGGACCGTGACGCCGAGGTCGTGGACGAGCCGGGTGACGGCTGCGAGGACCTCCTCGGCCGCGGTCGGGTCCAGGGCGGAGGTTGGCTCGTCCAGGACCAGGACGCGGGGGTGGGCGGTGAGGACCGAGCCGATCGCGACGCGCTGCTGCTGGCCGCCGGAGAGTTCGTGCAGCGCGCGGTGGCGCAGGTCGGCAAGGCCGATCAGATCGAGGGTCTCCTCGACGCGCTTGCGCATGGTCGCCGGAGGGATCGCCAACTGCTCCATGGCGTACGCGAGTTCCTCCTCGACGGTGTCGGTGACGAAGCCGTCGATCGGGTCCTGGCCGACGACGCCGACGGCATCGGCGAGTTCGCGGGGCGGGTGATCGGCGGTGTCACGGCCGTCGACGGTGACGCGGCCGTACAGGGTGCCGCCGGTGAAGTGCGGGACGAGTCCGTTGACCGCGCCGAGAAGTGTGGACTTGCCGACGCCCGTGTGCCCGACGACGAGGCAGAGTTCGCCTTCCTCCACCGTGAGGTCGACGTCGCGCAGGGCGGGCTCGGCCGCGTCCTCGTAGTGGACGGTGACCTGGTCGAAGGTGATCACGAGGGGTCGGCTTTCTGGATGGGGCTGGGCGGAGGTGCGAGGTACCCGGCCGTGCCGGCGAGGAGGATCGCGGCGGTCGGCCCGAGGGGCAGGCCGGGCCAGGTCAGCGGATAGTAGGTGGGGTTGAGCTGGGCAGGGTCGTATCCGAGGTTGCTGAAGAGCAGTAGGGCGGACAGCACTCCGCTGCCCGCGACGGCCCACTCGGGCAGGTTCCAGGGGTCGGGGCGGTAGGTGGTCCGGGTGACGCGTCGGCCGCCGAGCCGCAGGCCCGCGACGCAGAGGACGGCCCCGGCGGCCATCGCCGGCAGTCCGAGGAGTGCGGGCGCGGTGGCGTCCAGGAGCCCGTACGCCCCCGCGCACATGCCGCTCATGCCCAGCAGCATCAGCGCGCCCGTGACCCGGCGGGACCGGCGGGTGGCGGTGCCCGCCCGGCCGTAGCCGCGCGAGTCCATGGCGGCGGCCAGCCGCAGGGAGCGTTCGAGGGCGTCCTCCAGGACAGGGACCACGATGCCCCTCAGCGCCTTCATCCCCTTGGTGCGTCCGGCCCGCAACTTCTTGGCCCTGGCGACGCGTTGCACGCTCTGCACGAGCTGAGGCGCCACACTGATCGCGACGGTGACCGCCACCCCGAGTTCGTACAGGGCTCCGGGCAGGACGCGCAGCGCGCGCTTGGGGTTGGCCAGGGTGTTGGCGGCACCGATGCAGCACATCATGCAGGCCAGCCTGAGCCCGTCGGTGGCCGACGACAGCAACGCCTCCAGCGACACCGGTCCGCCGATCCTGATGCCCGCGTACCAGTCGGGCGTCGGAATGTGCGGGAGGGAGAACAGGAAGTGGTCGTGCGGCGTGATGCCGGTCGCGAACACCGCCCGGAAGACGACCCTGATCATCACGACCGTCAGGGCCAGGTACAGGTAGTACTTGAAGCCGCGTGCCCAGGGCGCCTCGGTGCGCCGCGCCGTGACGACGTAGCCGAGGACGGCGAGCACCAGGAACAGCAGCAACGGGTTGTCCGTGCGGCTGACGGCCGTGGCGAGGGCGAGGGCCCACACCCACCAGGCCACGGGGTGCAGGGTGCGGGGAACGCGTCGGCCGCCGGCGCCGGCCGCCGCGGCGGCCGGTGACGCCTCCATGGTCGTACGGGCCACCACGGTCACTCTGTACGACGGCGCCGGTACGCCACGTACCCGGCGGCACCGCCGATCAGGACCACGAGCCCGGCTCCCGTGGCCACGGGGACGAGCGAGCCGGAGTCGTGCTTGGCATCGGCGGCCGGCTCCGCGTCGACCACCCTGGTGCCGGTACGGGACGCGGTGGGCGCCGGGCTGCTCGTCGTGGCACTGGGGGTGGCAGTCGGTGTCGGGCTCGCTGACTTGCGGGGCTTCGGCTTCCTCGGCTTGTGCGACGGCGGCTCGGAGGGAGCCGTCGTGCGCTGGTCGGGAGCGGGGCCGGTGTCCACGTCGGGCGGCAGGGAAGGTGCCTTGTGCGTGGACGCGGGCCGGCCCGCGTCTCCCTGCGGCCTGGTGTTGTGGGCGCGGAGCTGATCCGGGGTGATCTTCGGCCGGCCTTCGGTGCCTTGGATGTTCGTACCGCCGAAGATCCACAGGTCGACGCTGCCCGGCTTGGGCTTGTAGAGCATCGCGCCCAGCTGGCTGTAGCTCCACGTCTTCGCTCCCGCGTCGGCGTGCCAGTACGACCAGTACGCGGAGGCCGGCGGGGTGAGCACGCAGTCGTCCTGAGCCGGCGTCGGGTACTGCTTGCCACTCTTGTAACCGGTGTAGCCGATACGGCAGATGAATGCCGGGCCGTCGTGTCCGGTGCCGACGGTGCTCCAGCCGCCCTGGTTGAGCAGCTCGTAGCCCGTCGTCGGTGTGGTGCCGCAGGAGCGCAGGACCGGGCCGCCCCAGTGGCTGAAGTCGACCGCGAGGACGACGCCGGAGGTGGTGGTGCAGCGGCCCATGGGCTGCGGGGCGGCCGCAGCGGGGGTGCCGGTCGCGGCGACCGCCGCGCTCGTCAGGCCGAGCGCGGCGAGCACAAGCAGGAGACGCGCGCCTTTCATCGTCCGCCCCCTGTGGCCGTGCGCCGGCGGGCGACGACCACCGTGCGCCAGCCGGCGAGCACCAGGAGGGCCGCGATCGCGGCGAGGGTACCGATTTGGGCACCGGTGGAGGCGAGAACGCCGCCGTCTCCGCCCGCAGCCGTCCCGCCGGCGCCACCCGCGCCCCCGGTCGCACCGCCATCGCCGCCGCCCGACTGGCCGGTGGTGATGATGTCCGGGGCGCTACCGCTGGGGCTCGGCGTCGGCTGCTGGGACGTACCGGTCAGGCTGCGCTCCAGCTTGCCGAAGGAGATGCCGGTGGCTCCGCCGACGGCCTGGGTGGAGGCGCGCAGGTCGGAGCCGCGCTGGCCGCCCTTGGAGACGTTGAAGCCACCGTCGGTGTTCTGCTGGGACGCGAGGAACTTGCGTGCCTTGGTGATCTTCGCCGCGTATCTGCCGGCGTCCAGGGACAGACCCTGCACGGCGAGGGCGGCGGAGTTCACCGAGTCGCCCGCGGCGCCCGGGAAGCCGCCGTCGGCCAGTTGCTTGGACGCGATCCAGGCCAGTGCCTTGGCCACAGCTTTGTCCGCCTTGGCACCGCCCGCCAGGTCGAGGGTCATGGCGGCGATGGCGGTGGAGTCCACGTCGGAGTCCTTCGTGGACGGGATCAGGCTCGGCCAGGCCCCGCTGGACTGCTGCAGGCTCTCCAGATAGGAGAGCGGCTGCGCGGCTGCTGCCTTCTCGCCCGCTCGCAGCTGCGCCATGACGGCCAGAGACTGGGCGAAGACGGAGGGCGCGTAGGTGTAGGCGCCCTTCGCCGCGCAGGAGCGGTCGGGTGCCTTGCTCGCCTTGGTGCAGACGGCCTCAGCGAGCGCGGCGATCAGGTCGTGCCCTGCGAAGTGGCGCGGGTTGCGGCCGACGGCCTCGGCGAGCAGGGCGGTCTTGCCGATGGATCCTCCGGCCGCGTAAGAAGTGCCGATGGAGGTCCAGTCGTCGACGGTGCGGCCGACACCGTCCTTGCCCCGGTGGTCGACGAAGTCGACGATGCCGCGGAGCTTGGCGTTGTTCAGACCGGTGGCGGCGAGCGCGTAGGCGCCGTCGATGGTGAGACCGAAGTCGGCGCGGCCCGTACCGAAATCGTCGCCGTAGTACTGGCCGCCCTTCAGGTTGGTCCCCTTGGTGAGGTAGGCAACGCCCTTCTTCAGGTCGGGACCCGTGCCGGGGGCGGGGGCACTCGGTGAGACGGTGGGCTTCCCGGTCGGCGGCTTCGACGGGGGTGCGGGCTTCTTCGTGGTGAGGGTGGCCAGGCTGGTACCGGCACCGGCGAGGACGGCCGGCGGTGTGGCGTAGACGACCGGGTCGGTGTCGGTCTCCTCGAAGCCGAAACCGCCGCCCTTGAGCTGGTGCCGGGACAGCCATCCGACGGCCGCGTCCGCGCGCTTGGTGTCGCCGAGGGCGCGCAGGGCCTGCGCGGCGTACGCGGTCGCGGTGACGCTGCCGGTCGTGGAGCCGGTGTAGCCGGGGAAGGCGCCGTCCGCTCCCTGCGCCTTGGTCAAATAGGTGCGGGCCTTGGCCACCGCGTCCTCGTGACCGCCGGTCTTGTGCAGCACCAGGGCGACGAGCCCGGTGGAGGCCGGGTCGCCGTCGCAGTACTCGCCCGTGCGGATGAGGATGCTGGTGACGCCGCCGTCCTTGCACTGGAGCTGGGTGAGGCGGTCAACGGTAGCGGCCGAGGGTGTCACTCCGGCTCGGACCAGGGCCAGGACGGATAGGGCCTGGCCCTCGGTGTAGGACGAGGCCCGGAAGTCGCCCTTCGCCGTGCAGCCGGGGGTCGCCTCGCCGGACTCGGGGCCCGCCGCGCACACGTTCTTCGTGAGAAGGTCGACGAGGTCGCGGCCCCCGAAGGCGCGCGGGTCGCGTTCGGTGGCCTCGGCGAGGAGGGCCAGGCGGGCGACGGCGGTGGCGTCGGGCGCCTGGTCGGTGCCGTTCGGGTAGGCGAAGTCGGCGACGTGGGCGGCGAGGAAACCGGTGACCTTGTCGAGCGTGGCGCTCTTGCCGTCCGCGGCGGCAAGAGCGTATGCGGTGTCGGCGGTCAGCGAATAGTTCGGGGTGGTGGCGCCGTCGTCGACGACGCGCTCGCCGTCGGTCAGACGTCCCGTGAGCCACGTCGCGGCGGCGGCCACGTCGATCTTGCCGGGGCCGCCGGTCGGCGTCCCGGGGTCGGGCGTGTGGATGTCACCCTTGCGTACGTCGGCCGGGCTGAACGTGGGCGCTCCCGTGCTCCCGCCGACGTCCGTACCGCCGTAGACCCAGGCGTCGACGTCGCCGTTCTTCAGCTTGCGGGCCATGGCACCGTACGGGCTGTAGGTCCAGTCGTCCTGGCCAGGAGAGGCGATCCAGTACGACCAGTACGCCGTGACCTGCGGGGTCAGGACGCAGGACTCCTTGTCCGGAGTCGGGTACTGCGTACCGGAGTTGAAGGTGCCGTAGCCGATGCGGCAGATGAAGGCGGGGCCGTCGTGCTGGGTGCCCGTCGTGGTGAATCCGGCGTCGTGCAACAGGTCGTAGCCGGTGCTAGGCGTGGTGTCGCAACCGCTGACGACCTTGCCGCCGAACGGCCCGAAGTCGACGGCGACGACGGCACCCTTGGTCGCGGTGCACTTCCCGACACCGTCCGCCGCGGCGGGGGTTGTC